>JAFYOL010000047.1 GCA_017560205.1 Erysipelotrichaceae bacterium
CAACAAGGGTATTATCAATATCACATAAAATCAATTGAATACCACGTCTTTTCAGTGCATTCAAATCCACTGAAAACACATTTTTCGCATAACTATCCGGCAGAAAATATCTTTCCAGCAAATTCATCACTCCAAACTCTTTCCTATTATATCAAAATTCGTCAGAAACTTAACCCCCTGTTTCATAATCAAAGAGAACATTTCATAAAATAATGCAGGTGATGCTATGTTCAATGAAATCATAAAACTTATCATGAATCTGATTCCATTTCTAACTGGTGCAGTTCATACTTTAACATTCCCTCAGCCTCTTCATCCAGCAGAAGAAACAGAATGTCTGAAAAAAATGAAACATGGAGATAAAGAAGCCCGAGGAAAACTGATCGAACACAATCTGAGACTTGTTGCCCATCTTGTCAAAAAGTATGACACCAAAGAAGAAACAGAAGACTTGATCAGCATAGGAACCATCGGATTAATTAAAGGAATCGACAGTTTTGATGTAGACAAAGGACTTAAACTGACCACCTACATCAGCAAATGCATTGAAAATGAAATCTTAATGACCTTACGCAAAAACAAAAATCAGCCTACAGTCTCTTTGGATGATGCGATTGGTCAGGACAAAGATGGAAATCTGATTCGTTTATTTGAAGTCATACAGGATAGTGACCAGATCAATGTTATTGAACACATGACAAAACAAAGACAAAAAGAAATTCTCTATCAAGCATTAAATACACTGGATGCACTTGAAAAAGACATTCTGATTCAACGTTATGGCTTATACAACCATGAACCCAAAACACAGAAAGAAATCGCCCAAGCTTACAGAATTTCACGATCCTATGTATCACGCATTGAAAAAAGAGCGTTCATCAAACTGCTGAAATTCTTCCAACAATCCTGAATTTATGTTACAGTTTGTCTGGAGGATTCTTTTATGAACATCAAATGTCTTATTTTTGACTGTGATGGGCTTATGTTCAACACAGAATATTATTCACGCCAGAACTGGAAAAACATGGGTATCAAATACAACCTGACTATGGATGAAAAGTTCTTTGAACAGATTACTGGTGCAGGACCTACTCACTTCAAGAAAGTGATGGATGAAAGACCAGATATCCAGAAACATCTGACTGAAATCCGCGCCAACCGCAATCCTACTATCGCTAAAGCCATTGAACAACTTGGCAATATCAATAAAAAAGGACTGGTTGAACTCTTGACTTACCTGAAAGAATCAGGTCAGTACAAAGTCTGCATTGCGTCAAGTTCACCATGTGAATATGTCAAATGGCTGGTTTCTACAATTGGATATGATTATCCTTTTGATGTGATCATTGGCGGAGACATGGTCAAAAATGCTAAACCTGCCCCTGAAATCTTCTTGAAAGCTGCATCAATGGTCAACATCGCACCAGAAAACTGTCTGGTACTGGAAGACTCAAAATTAGGGCATGTTGCAGCCAAAAACGCACAGATGCACAGAATGTTCATCAAAGATCTGGTTGAACCGGATGATGAATTCAAAGCCTTGATTGAACACCAGAGAAATGATCTGGCAGAAGTCATTGATTTCCTGAAAACAACAAATGGACCTCAATACTGAGGTCCATTTTCTTATTCACTTCTTAAAGCTGTTACCGGATCTTTATGTGCTGCCTGAGATGATGGAATCAAACCACCAATCAAAGTCAGAATCACACTTAAAATCACCAGAACACATGCTGCATTCATTGGAAGTACTGCATTGATATCCATGTTTCCAGTGACATCATGAATCACCGCATTGATGACTGGTACTGCCGCAAGTGTCACACCAATTCCAAGCACACCTGAACACAAACCAATAATGAAGGTTTCTGCATTGAAGATGGAAGAAATGTTGCGCTTAGAGGCTCCAATTGCGCGCAGAACACCGATTTCCTTCGTACGTTCAAGCACTGAAATGTAAGTGATGATTCCAATCATAATCGATGAAACCACCAGAGAAATCGATACAAAGGCAATCAAAACATAGCTGACAGAATCCACAATGGTCTTGACCGATGACATCAACAAGCCAGTCAAATCGGTATACTTGATGACTTTATCTTCATCTTTCTGCTCCCACACATCATTGTATTCATTCAGAAAATCCAGGAAATACTCTTTGGATTCAAAATCCTTAAAATAGAATGAAATCGAAGTTGGTGCAGCCAGATCCTGATATCCCAGATTCATCAGGTTCGTATCTGCATTCTTTTCTACACCTGAACTGCTCATCGTACTCATCAGACGAGTCAGTTCTTTTTCATCCAGATCAAACTGGAAAGCAGCTGCAATTTTATCGGCATCAATGTTGAAGGCAGATGAAATCGTACCCATCAGTTCACCCATCAATTCACCGATTTTAGTCATAATGCTCATCTGCATGCGTGATTCCTGAATCGTAACTGCCACCGCTGAGGTTGAATCACTGTAGGAAAGCAGACCAGCATACAGTTTTGCCAAAGGTTCAATCCAAGAAGAATTTAATGTGATTGAAGATTGATCATCTGTACCCAGCATTTCAAACAACATTTCAAACATTCCATTCACGAAACCTTCAAAGATCATCGCAAAACCTTCTTTTGGAAGAAGATACACTTCAGAAAGTTCAGCCATTTTCTTCTGAACCTCCTGTGTCTGCATATATTCATGAACCAAGCCTGAAATCTCACTTTTGTTTAAGACAATGCTTTGTGATCCATTAGCCTGCATCTGCTTAAGTGAATCAATCAGCTGATCTACGGCATCCTGCGGAATCATCAGACCAGGATAGTGCTGCTGAAGATAATCCACCATCTTCTGAACCATCTGTTCAACATCGGTTTCATTCTCACCAGCTTCTTTCTGATTCATCGCATATTCCATGAAATCACAAATCAAAAGTTCGATCTGTTCATTCATCATCGTTTCAATTTCTGCAGTATCTGCATCAATCGACAACGCAATATCCGTCATGTATTTCTGTGTCATCGTTGTAATCTGACTTTCAGAAATATTCATGCCGAATGCACTTTCCAGCATCTTGGTATCAATGGAAATCAGATCCTGAAAGTCCAGACCTGATTGTTCACTTTCATCATCAAAACGTTTTCCACTGAACACATCCACTTCACGATCTGCCATCTGTTTCTTGACCAGTTCAGAATCTTTAGAAAGATCAATCACATGTTCAGTAAGAGAACGCAGATAACCGATTCCGGTCATCAATGAACCGGATGACCCCTCTTTAGCACAGACAATCCCTACGACATGAAGCGGTTCTGCATTTTCATAGACTTTTTTCATATAGTCTGCATCAGAACTCATGTTTTCATAAATGTTGTAATCTTCGTTATAACGATAGACTGCACTGGCATCCACCAGACGATATTCCAGTTCTAAAAACTGTTCATAAGTAAACTGCATTGGATCACTATCAACTTCAACCTTTTCTTTAGCCATCAGTTTTGCCAGCATCTGAGACAGTTCTTTGGTATCTCTAAGCCCTAAACTGTACACCAGCATATCTGAGATTGAACCAGGATCACTTAAAACCAGAATCAGTTCATTGTAGTTTTCAGGCCATTTTCCTGCCAGTACATCATACTGCTGCTTCAACGCATCCATATCATCCAGCATTTCATTGAACACAGAAGATGACCCCATAGAGCTCATGGAAGACATCGTCGTCATCATGGACATATCAGAGCCGCTGATAGAAGACATCAATGAACTAGGATTCACCTGAATCAGACCAAACTGATCATGCATTGTATAAATCTGTGGTGAAACACTGTACTTGTATTGTATCAAAGAGACCATTTCATCCACTTCATCCTGATGCTGCTCAATATGATTCTTAAATGACTTCAAATCATTTGAACCTACACTTGAAAACATGGAACTGACCACCTGCTGTTCATAGACTACACCAGGTTCATTCTTATCTCCGCTTTGTGCCATCGCCATCAACATAGAAGCAGCATCCCCTGTTTCTGATGTAATGGTCAGCGGATAAGAAGTCAGGGTATCTTCCTGTATCTTATCGATATAATTCTGAAATCCAGTTGATAACGCCAGAATCAGGGCAATCCCAATAATTCCGATGGACCCTGCAAATGAAGTCAGAATCGTACGTCCTTTTTTCGTTAAAAGGTTGTTGGCACTGAGTGAAAATGCCGTAAGAAAAGACATGGATGATTTACCCAGATTCTTATGCACCGGTTCATCCTGAGCATCTTCAATTTCAAATGGGTTGGTGTCACTCACAATAACTCCATCTTTTAAACGCACAATACGTGTTGCATATTCCTCGGCAAGTTCAGGATTGTGTGTCACCATCACGACAAGACGATCTTTTGCCACTTCTTTTAAAAGATCCATGACCTGAACACTGGTAGTAGAATCCAATGCACCCGTCGGCTCGTCTGCCAATAAAATATCCGGATCATTGACCAGAGCACGGGCAATCGCTACACGCTGCATCTGTCCACCAGAGAGCTGATTTGGTCGTTTATGAATGTGATCTGCCAATCCTACCTGTCTTAAAGCTTCTTTTGCCTTTTGACGACGTACTTTTCTGGATACACCAGAGATTGTCAAGGCAAGCTCTACATTGGCTAATATGGTCTGATGCGGAATCAGATTATAACTCTGAAAGACAAATCCAATCGTATGATTGCGATAGGAATCCCAGTCACGATCCTTGTAATTCTTCGTAGATACACCATTGATAATCAAATCACCTGAATCATATCGATCAAGACCACCCACAATATTCAATAATGTTGTCTTTCCTGATCCAGATGGCCCTAAAATCGCTACAAATTCATTATCACGCAGATTTAAAGAAACTTTATCCAAAGCCTGCTGTACTAATGATTCAGTTTTATACTGTTTTGAAATTTCTTTAATTTGAAGCATATTGTCCCTCTCTAAAACCCTAGAAACAATTCTATTCCAGTTTTAATTGTAACATAACCCTTCTTTCATTAAATAGACAACATAGTTTTTTTGTCAAAAGAAAAATGGAGCTTTACAGCTCCATTTTATTGCATATCATCATCAAACAAAGTAAAGACTTCAAAGTCGCCATGAGGCTCTTCATCTTCAAAATCCATCAATGTAATGTGATTATCCGGATCATCTTCCAGCTGAACAAATGTTGTCACTGAATCAAGATCATCAAAATTCATTTCAACCTGTTCATCTTCTACAACTTCAATTGAAACAGTTTCAACTACTTCAGTTTCTTCCTCTATGACTTCATTGAATGCATTTTCTGGAATATCCACAATACGTACTTCTTCAATACCACGTGTCAGACAGAAATTCTTTGTGAAAGATACAGGTGTTGAGAAGGTTGCATCCTTGGCCATCAATGAAATATCCTTGAACATGAATTCATGAATCTTTTCATCACTCATGACAAAGTGATCATATAAAGAACCTGCAATCACATCAATGATTTCATATGGATGAGTCTTCAGTTTCTTGACCAGAAGTTCACCCTTGATTGGACGATTTGTCACAGGCAGATCATTGACTTTCAGACGCTTCATAGAGCCCTTAGAACTGATCAGAACGACATCTGTTGTGTCTTTAGACAGAACACATGCACTAGCCAGATCATCGCCCTTAGACAGATTAATCGCCTTGACACCCTGTGCTTTGACTGAAGTCGATGGTATTGCGGAAACCGGATAACGGCTGGAATACCCACCCTTTGTCACCAGAAGCACATGATCATCTTCATAAGCCACAAATGCCTTCAGAAGTTCATCATCCTTCTTCAGTTTCATCGCTGTCATAATGCGATTATTTCGCGTTACATTCCATTGGTTGACTGGTGTCTTTTTAATCGAACCACTCTTTGAAATCGTAATGATCCATGCGTATGTCTCAAAGTTTTTGATGCACACTGCATTGATAATCTTATCTTCTGCAGAACATTTGATCACCTTGTTCATATGAGAACCAATGTCTTTCCACTTGGCTTCATCCGCCTGATAAACCGGAAGTACACCATAATTACCAAGCTTTGTATACAGCAGCAGTGTATCCAATGTATCACATTCCAGAGATCCAATCAGCTTGTCCCCTTCTTTCAGACCTGTTGCATATGGATCACTTGAGGCAAATGAACGCAAAGATACACGTTTGACATAACCATCTTTTGAAACCGTTACACGAACACGTTCATTTGGAATCATGCTCAGCTTATCAATGACAATTTCCTGGATTTCATCCTGAATTTCAGTTCTGCGCTCAGAACCAAATTCCTTTTTGATTTCCTTCAGTTCTTTTACAATAACACTGCACAGCACTGCATCTGAACCTAAAATCGTCTTTAAACGTTCCATTTCCGCAACCAGTTCAGCATATTCATTCTTCAGCTGAACCACGTCCGTATTGGTTAAACGATACAGACGTAATACAACAATAGCTTCTGCCTGAGTTTCAGTAAAATAGAACTTTTCACACAGATTCTTTTTTGCATCTGCCTTGTCTTTTGATGCACGGATAACCGCAATCACTTCATCCAAAATGCTGACTGCCTTCATCAGACCTTCCAGCACATGACAGCGCTTGAGCATCTTTTCATACAGATATTTTGAGCGTTTCAATACAACTTCTTTTCTGAAATCAATAAACGCATCCAGCATGTTCATCAGTGACATCTGAACAGGTCTCTGATTCACAATACCGACATTGTTGAAGTTATAGGAAATCTGAAGATCCGTGTTCTTATAGAAATAATTCAGCACAAACTGTGCATCCATGTCTTTTTTGACATCAACCACAATCTTAAGACCATTTCTGTCCGATTCATCACGGACATCCATGATTCCTTCAATATCTTTGTTCAGACGGATATCATCCATCTTTTTCACAAGCTGACATTTGACCACTTCATATGGAATTTCAGTGATCACAATCTGTCGGCATGTCTTTGAATCCACAATTTCAGCCTTGGCACGAACCAGAACTTTCCCCTTGCCTGTGCGATAAGCATCCATCAGACCTGCCTTGCCCATGACGATACCGCCTGTTGGGAAATCAGGACCTTTTAAAATGCCCATCAAAGTTTCAAGGGAACAGTTTGGATGGTTGATGCGATGAATGGTTGCATCCACCACTTCATTGAGGTTGTGCGGAGCCATGTTTGTGGCATACCCTGCCGCAATCCCTGTACATCCATTGACCAGAAGCATTGGAAAACGTGCAGGAAGCACAGTCGGTTCCATTTCTGTATCATCAAAGTTAGGAGCCAGAAGCACAGTTTCCTTGTCCAGATCTTCGCACATTGTGCTTGAAATCTTGGACAGACGAGCTTCCGTATAACGCATGGCAGCAGCCGGGTCATCATCAATCGACCCATTGTTTCCATGCATATCAATCAACGGTTCACGAATCTTCCAATCCTGTGAAAGACGCACCATGGCATCATACACAGAAGTATCGCCATGAGGATGATAGTTCCCGATGACAAGACCCACTGTCTTGGCAGACTTGCGATGTGCCTTATCAAATGTATTTCCATCATGATGCATGGCATACAGGATTCTTCGCTGTACCGGTTTTAATCCATCTCGTGCATCAGGCAATGCACGTTCCTGAATAATGTATTTTGAATAACGTCCAAATCGATCGGACATGATGTCTTCCAAAGTCCATGGAATATAGGTAGGAAGCTTTACTTCTTTGATTTCTTTCTTCTTTGCCATAACTATTCCACCTTGAATTCATCTTCCAGCGTAAACGCTACGTTTCCTTCAATCCATTCACGACGAAGGTTTGCCTTGTCCCCCATTAAAACAGAGACTCTTCTTTCAGCCATCACGCCATCTTCAATCGTTACCTGAATCAGTGTACGTGTTTCAGGGTCCATGGTTGTTTCCCACAGCTGAGCTGCATTCATTTCCCCAAGCCCTTTGTAACGCTGAATTTCAACACGACCCAGCTGACTCTTCAACGAATTCAGTTCTTCATCATCATAGGCATAATGAACTTCCTTGCCTTTTGATACTTTATACAAAGGAGGAAGTGCAATATAGACCATACCCGCTTCCACTAAAGCACGCATGTAACGATAGAAGAACGTCAACAAAAGCACCTGAATATGAGCACCATCGGTATCGGCATCGGTCATGATAATGACTTTTCCATAGTTGGAATCGGCCGGATCAAAACTTGCCCCTACACCTGCACCCAATGCATGAATGATGGTATTGAGTTCTTCATTCTTCTCAATATCGCTCATGTTGGCTTTTTCTGTATTCAGCACCTTACCTCTTAAAGGCAGGATTGCCTGATATTTGGAATCACGTCCCTGTTTTGCAGAACCTCCGGCTGAATCACCTTCGACCAGAAACAGTTCTTTCTTCAAGGAATCCTTGGACTGAGCAGGCGCCAGTTTCCCTGAGAGCACCTTTTCACTCTTGCCTGTCTTTTTCCCTTTACGTGCTTCTTCACGTGCCTTACGTGCCGCTTCTCGAGCCTGTGATGCCTTCTGCATCTTCTTGATCAGCTGAGTTGTCAATTCTCTGTTTTCTTCCAGATAGAAACTCAGTTTCTCACTCACAAAGCTTTCAACTGCAGTTTTAGCCTCAGCAGTCCCCAGCTTTCCTTTGGTCTGACCTTCAAACTGAAGCAGATGCTCCGGAATGCTGACAGACACAATCGATGTCAGACCTTCACGCACATCATTGCCTTCAAAGTTCTTGTCTTTTTCCTTTAACACATTCAGTTTGCGACCTGCATCATTAAAACACTTCGTAAATGCACTCTTAAATCCGACTTCATGTGTACCACCATCTTTGGTACGAACCAGGTTAACGAAAGAATAGGTATTTTCCTGATAATCATCGGTATACTGAAAAGCACAGCGAATCTCGATTTCTCCAGCTTTTCCCTTAAAGGAAACAGGCGCATGCAGTACATCACGATCTTCATGCAGATAATTCAGAAATGCAGTCAGACCTTCCTCATAATGGAAGACTTCTTTTTTATTGACACGCTCATCAATCACAACCATCGTAATGCCTTCCAACAGGAATGCACTTTCACGTGCTCTTTCCAATACAGAAGACAGATTAAAGTCAGTTGTAGAGAAAATAGAGCGATCAGGCTTAAATGTAACCTTGCTTCCGGTCTTGGCAGATTTGCCAATCACATTCAGTTTGCCAACTTTAGAACCGCCTTTTTCAAATTTCATTTCATACAGGTTACCATCCTTGGATACCTGTACACTCACCCATTCAGACAGCGCATTGACAACCGATGCACCTACACCATGCAGACCACCTGATGTCTTGTATCCGCCCTCTGAAGTAAACTTACCACCGGCATGCAGCACAGTAAAAATAACTTCCAGTGCACTTTTACCGGAACTGTGCTTACCCACAGGCATACCACGTCCTTCATCTTCGACTGAACATGATCCATCTTTTTTGAGTGTAATCGTAATCTTGTTTCCATAGCCATTGAGCGCTTCATCAATCGCGTTATCCACGATTTCCCAAATCAGATGATGAAGACCCCTGGAACCGGTGGAACCGATATACATGCCGGGACGCATGCGCACTGCATCAAGACCTTCAAGAACGGTAATATCCGTGGCGGAATAAGTTTTAGCCATTTTATCCTCCATAGCCATACAATTGGTACCATTATATATCAAAGAAGTTAATTCTATTTGATTTCATCCCCCCTGACAGGCCTGAAATTGGCCTAACGGGCTCAAAGTTTGCATAAAATAAGAATATATGCTATACTAAAAATTA
>JAFYOL010000048.1 GCA_017560205.1 Erysipelotrichaceae bacterium
ATCAGAATGCATTGAAGTACTCACAAAACATGAACGATGAGTACACCAGTGCACTCTCACTTCTGATTGGACTTTTAGAAAACAGAAGTCCATTAACCAAAGAAATCAAACAGAAAACAGGCATTGATGTCAATGCCTTGAAGAAGAAAGACAAAGAAAGACGAGGTGGCAGAACCATGAATTCACAGAATGCAGAAAACAACCTGGAAGCATTGAAAACTTACGGGAAAGATCTGGTAGAGGAAGTTAAACGCGGCAAGATTGATCCGGTTATTGGACGAGATGATGAAATCCGCCGTGTGATTCAGATTCTCAGCCGTAAAACCAAAAACAATCCTATCCTCATTGGTGAACCTGGTGTTGGTAAAACAGCGATTGTCGAGGGTCTTGCATGGCGTATTATGAATCAGGATGTTCCATTTGGTCTGAAAGATAAAAAACTCATTGAACTGGATATGGGAGCTTTGATTGCAGGAGCGAAGTATCGCGGTGAATTTGAAGAACGTCTGAAAGCTGTTCTTGAAGAAATCAAAGAAAACGATGGTGAAATCATTCTGTTCATTGATGAAATTCATAATCTGGTCGGAGCAGGCAAAACAGAAGGAAGCATGGATGCAGCCAATCTGTTGAAACCAATGCTGGCGCGTGGTGAACTCAAGTGCATTGGTGCAACAACCTTTGATGAATATCGCAAATACATTGAAAAAGATGCTGCATTAGAACGTCGTTTCCAGAAAATCACCGTGGATGAACCTTCAGTTGAAGATACCATTTCCATTCTGCGTGGTTTAAAAGACCGCTTTGAAAGTCATCATGGTGTACAGATTCTGGATGAAGCATTAATTGGCGCTGCTACACTGTCTCATCGTTACATTACAGACCGTTTCCTGCCAGATAAAGCGATTGACTTGGTGGATGAGGCTTGTGCCTGCATTCGTGTGGAAATGGATTCCATGCCAACTCAGCTGGATGAATACAAACGTAAAATCATGCAGCTTGAAATTGAAGAAACAGCCTTAAAGAAAGAAACCAGTGAAAAGACAAAAGAACGCTTAGTTGAATTAAGAAAAGAACTGGAAAATCTGAAAGAAGAAGAATCTGTCTTAAAATCAAAATGGATCAAAGAAAAGGCAGAACTGGATGCCCAGAAAAAAGACAAGGAACTGCTGGAAAAAGCTCGTCTGGATTTCACACAGGCACAAAATGAAGCACGTTATGAAGATGCAGCCCGTCTGCAGTATCAGATTATTCCAGATCTGGAAAAGAAGATTGCTGCAGCTGCACTGAAACAGAATGAAGACAAGATTCTGCAGGAAATCGTGGATGATGAAATGATTGCCAAGATTGTCTCACGCTGGACAGGCATTGAAGTGGCAAAACTGATGACCACTCAGCGTCAGAAACTGTTGAAACTGGAAGATGAACTGGCTAAACGTGTCATTGGTCAGGATGAAGCATTAAAGCTTGTCTCTGAGGCAATCTTACGTTCTAAAGCACAGATTCAGGATGAAAATCGACCAATCGGTTCATTTATGTTCTTAGGCCCAACAGGCGTGGGAAAAACAGAAGTAGCCAAAGCACTGGCTCAGCAGCTGTTTGATGATGAATCCAAGATTGTGCGCATTGATATGAGTGAATACATGGAAAAACACAGTGTATCACGTCTGATCGGAGCTCCTCCAGGATATGTCGGCTATGATGAAGGTGGTCAGTTGACTGAAGCTGTACGCAGAAAACCATATTCGATTGTGCTTTTGGATGAAGTTGAAAAGGCCCATCCGGATGTGTTCAATGTACTGCTTCAGATTCTGGATGATGGACGTATTACTGATTCAAAGGGTGTAACGGTGGACTTCAAGAACACACTGATCATCATGACCAGCAATCTTGGTGCACAGTATGCCTTTGAAAAAGATGAAAACATTCGCAATGAAGCATACAACGCTGAAATCAAGAAATACTTCAAACCAGAATTCATCAATCGTATTGATGAAATCATAGTCTTCAATGCATTAGGTACAGAAGTACTCAAAAAGATTGCGGACAAGTTCATCAATGAACTGAAAAAGCGTTTGTCTGATAAAGACATTGAACTGAATGTGACAGAAGCTGTGAAAGAGCAGATCATTGAATGCGGTGTCGATCCAGTGTTTGGTGCCCGTCCAATGAAACGCTACATTCAGCGCACCATTGAAACATTGATTGCCCGCAAAATCATTGAAGGTCAGTTTGTCGCACCATGCACATTTACACTGGATGTCATTGATGATGAGTACATCATCACCATCACTGAACAAAGAGCACTTGTATAATCACATATAAAATGCTGGATAAGCCTTGAGCTTTCCAGCATTTTTTAGCATAATAAAGATATAGAATGTACCAAAAAGGAGATCATTATGCAGGAATACATCATGGCCATTGATCAGGGGACAACAAGTACCCGCGCTATTTTATTTGATCATGAAAGTCGTATTGTCAATGTCGCACAGAAGGAGTTGACACAGTACTTTCCAGAACCTGGATGGGTTGAACATGACGCTAATGAAATCTGGCTGTCTGTTCTGGCTGTGATGGCTGAAGTCATCACAACTTCAGGAATCAAGCCTCAGCAGGTCAAAGGGATTGGGATTACAAACCAGCGTGAAACAACTGTGGTATGGAACAGAGAAACTGGACTTCCAGTGTATCATGCTGTGGTATGGCAGTCTCGTCAGACATCGGATATCTGTGACCATTTGAAAAAGATGGGCTATGAACAGATGGTAAGAAACAAGACTGGTCTGCGTATTGACCCATATTTCAGTGCTACAAAGATCAGATGGATTTTAGATCATATTGATAATGGACAGGAAATGGCTGAAGAAGGAAAACTGATGTTTGGTACGATGGATTCATGGATCTTATGGAAACTCTCTGGTGAAAAGATTCATGTAACGGACTATACCAATGCATCAAGAACATTGCTTTATAACATTTATGATCTGTGCTGGGATGATGATCTGTTGAAGATGCTGGATATTCCAAGATGCATGCTTCCTGAAGTGAAAGATTCAAGCTGCATTTATGGTACGACTGCACCATATCATTTCTTCAACAATGAAGTTCCAATTGCCGGTATGGCAGGGGACCAGCAGGCAGCTTTGTTTGGACAGGCTTGTTTTAAACCAGGTATGGCCAAGAATACGTATGGTACAGGATGCTTCATGTTGATGAACACAGGTGAAACACCTAAACGTTCACACAATGGCTTACTGACAACCATTGCATGGGGACTGGATGGAAAAATCAGCTATGCATTGGAAGGCAGTGTGTTTGTGGCAGGAAGTGCCATTCAGTGGTTAAGAGATGGACTGCATCTTTTAGAAAGAGCATCTGATTCAGAAGAAATGGCGCTTGAAGTAGAAGACAGTGATGGTGTTATCGTAGTACCTGCTTTTGTAGGTCTTGGTGCTCCATATTGGGATGACAAATGCCGTGGGGCAATCTTTGGCATTACCCGTGGAACAACCACTAATCATCTGGTACGTGCAACTCTGGAATCTCTGGCTTATCAGTCGGCAGATCTTCTGGAAGCGATGGAAGAAGATGCATGCATGAAAATCAACATGCTGAAGGTGGATGGTGGTGCTGTACGCAATCAGTTCCTCATGCAGTTTCAGGCAGACCTTCTTGACAGAGAAGTCAAACGCCCTAAAAACAATGAAGCCACGGCTCTGGGGGCTGCATATCTTGCAGGCCTGGCTGTGGGGTATTGGAATGATCTGAGCGAAATTGAAGCAAATCAGAAGATTTCACACACTTATCTGGGACAGATGGATGAATCCAGACGTACTCATTTACTGAAAGAATGGAAGAAAGCTGTGCAGGCTTGCTGCAGCTATCATCCAGAATAAAGCCAACAACAGGCATGTGCATCACCAGATGCCTATGCCTGTTTTTTTAGGAGAAGACGATGAAAGATATTGTGATTATAGGGGCAGGGATCATTGGAAGTTTTTTGGCGTATGATCTGTCAAAATACAAGCTTGATCTTGCGGTGCTGGATCAAAACAAAGATGTAGGTTGTGGGGCAACCAAGGCCAACAGTGCCATTGTGCATAGTGGTCATGATCCGAAAGAGGGTACACTGAAAGCTTTATTGAATGTGCGTGGCAGCAGAATGTATGAAGACATCTGTGAACGTTTTAATCTGCATTACAGAAAGATTGGTGCTTATGTGTTAGCGTGTGGTGCTGAAGAAGAAATGCTTGTCAGAAAGCTTCAGAAACAGGCTGAGGACAGAGGCATTCCACATGCATTGCACAATCATGATGAAATCCTGCAGAATGAACCTCATCTGTCCGATGAAGTCACACTGGGGCTGTATCTGCCATCCACTGCCATTATCACACCATGGTCTGTAGCGACAGTGCTGATGGACAATGCGATTGAACGTGGTGCACAGCTTCATTTAGAGACAAAAGTACTCTCAATGGATAAAAAAGAAGATCATTATGACATCATGACCACTCAGGGAATGATTCAATCGAAAATGGTCATCAATTGTGCAGGTGTACATGCCGATGAAATCGCAAAGATGATCAACGATGAGCCAGGATTTACTATTAAAGCTCGACGTGGTGAATATTTTGTACTGGATCATATG
>JAFYOL010000049.1 GCA_017560205.1 Erysipelotrichaceae bacterium
CAATCTTTTGGAATGCATATTCAGCACTTCGTAGGTCTTTTTTTACTGTCAATGTAAGCGTGTCGTTTGACTGCATGGTGTATTCTTCACCGTTGCTCGTTGTGATCGGTACTGTCAGATATGCACTATCGCCTCTTGTTAATGCGATATCGTTACCGTATATGTACAGCATTGCTTCACCGTCCTTTCTGCATAAAAAAAGCACCTGTCCGGTATTCCCGAATAAGTGCTTTAACTTGCTGTCATCATGTACAGAATTTCACCTGCACCACTTTCAGCAAAATATTCAATCTGTTCTTCTGTCAATTCTTTGAAGTAATCTTCAACTTCTTTTTTTATTCTCAACCATTCATTTTTCGAATAGTTGTTCATTATAATATCATCAATATATTTTTGTAATTTTTCAGGAATTATGCCGTTCATTCAATCACACACCCCTTCGAAATGTTTCAACCGCTTGATTCAATGCTTTAACTGTTTTCGTTGAAAGCACACCTTGTTTAATCAATTCATCAGCCTTTTTCCGCAACCACAAATATCTATCTGTAATTTTAATCTCAAAAAGTTCTTTTGCAAAATCATAATCGTTGTCATGTATGCGTAATATAGAATTCAATATCCTCAACTCTTTAACAAGTCCTACATATGCTTCTTTGTAGGAAATACCATTCTTTTTGCAGATTTCCTGTGCAAACATTTCAACAGTTGCTTCTTCAATATTTTTCCACTGCTTGTATACTTCTTCATCAAAATGACTTATCGAACGTGCATGAAGATGCTCGTGCAGTGCTGTTTTTTTGCTTGAATCAGCACGTAAAGTAATATCGCAATTCCATTCTTTAACACCTAAAGCACCAAGCAATTCAGATGGTGTTTTAATAATTGTTTTCCCGCTCCACAAGCTTTTTTTACTTGTGATTTTGTTCAGTATTTTATCAACCTGATATGATCTTTCAGAAACATCACCTGATAATGATTGCAATAATTCTTTTGTACCTAGTTCTAATGGTATTGTACCATATTCTTCCAATTTTTCAAGAACTTCAACCGAATTTTTAGGTTTGACTTTCAATTTGTTCCATTGTTCAGTTGTGCCGCCTTTATCCAGAAAATCAAGCCATGCTTCATATTCTTTCGAATCTTCATAAGCTGATGTGCTGCATCTGCAATATGGATGCATAGGTGGAGCGTTTGTTCCAGGCATCATGTACTTCACTTTGAAGTGTTTTCCATTCAGACCTAAACAGATTGGACACGTGCCGCTTCCTTCACTTAATGAAAGGAAGGTATATTCTTCAAAGCCGTTCCTGATGAATGACTGTTTTTGTGCTTCCGTCTGCACTCTTGCAAGTTCAGTTCGCATCAGTCTTTCAAGGTTCTTTTTCGAAGTGTCAAAAGTCTTTCCCAGTTCCTTTGCAAGTGCACGTGGATTTTTCCCTTGTATCAATCCACTTTGCAACAGTTTTGAAAGTTCGGATTTGAGCATGGTTTGATTCCCCCACACTCTTTCCGAATATGTTGCATTGTGAAAAGAAGCATTGACAATTACGTGTGCATTTTTTGCATTATTCTGGACAGTTTCTCCAAGGATTCCGGCTTGTCGTTTCAACTCTCTTTCCGTTCTTCCTTGTAGGATATCCCCCATAAATTTCTGCAATTCATCATGACCAGATATCAGTTCAAGACCGATGTTTGCTTTCAGCATTTCCAATCGGTTGACCTTCATTGTCAAGTTGTACAGACGCATTTCTTCATTTGCTTCTTTAGAGAACACACGATCCTTCACATATTTTTCAGCTTTACGCTCATATGCTTTGATATCAAGTTCCGAAACACGCTTCTTTGCTTCTGCAAGAGTGATTCCTTCCTTTCTTGCATAACGTCCATAAAAGCTGTCAATTTCTTTCTGACAAGAATCGAGCATATTTTTATATATCTTTTCGATCTGCTTATCATACTCTTTTTCTTCTTTTATGTTGTGTCGAAGCTGTTCCGCGTCACGTGTTGCCCAGTATACTCTACTGTTCATCCGTCACTTCCTCTTCAGATTGTTCTGTGTTTGCACCCGAAAACATCATCTTATTGATTAGTGTATCATCATAGACTGTTTTCTCTTCATCGATTTTATCCAGTTCTTCCTGCACACTATCCACGATTGACAGTGTTTTCAGCTGTGTTTCGTGTGACACGATACCTTCGATCTGTGCAGCGATCTGTGCTTCTTCCAGAAGGTTCGCTGGAATGTTCGGTGTGAATTTATAATGCAACTGAACCCATGTATCTGCAGGAACTTTGGAAGCCGGATGACCGAACAGAAGCTTGTATCGTCTGTTCATTCCGCTTGTGAATTTTCTTTCCTTTGTTTTTCCCAGGTTGCTCATTGCCTGAAGCTTGTACTTCAATGCAACACCGGATGATGTGCCGAAGTTTTCATCCGAGATATTCGCAACCATGCTGATCTGGAAGATCAATCTTTCTAAACGGTTCAGGAAGTTTTCCTGTGAAGTATCGTTCGATGGTTTATCCATGAATTCAGCGATGATCTTTTCAGCATTATCCCCGACAAGGTTCAGGATTCGTGTATCTCTGATAAAAGCAACATCTTCATTGTCTACCAATGCACCGAGGATCTTCAGATATGCGTCTGCAAAATAATCAACATCATTCGCTTTTTCTGAAATGGCTTTATTATAAGCATCAATCATCGTCATTGATGGTTCAAACAATCCCTGACGTTCTGCATTTTCAACGTATTCTGTTGCAGGAACATCATTGAAATGATGCGGAATCCAGTCATCATCCATCCCTTTCAAACC
>JAFYOL010000050.1 GCA_017560205.1 Erysipelotrichaceae bacterium
ATGAGCGCAAGCATCAAAATCAAGATTTTTTTCATTATATCCCCTCATTTCCATCAAAAGGATATCGAATCAATCTGAACTTGATGTGAACTTTTCATCATTTTCTTCTGGATTGAATCAGACTCATCATACTTAATCGCAGACTTGATGGCATAAAAGAACTGAATGAGACAAGCATGCGATTCATAAATCCAGGAACAACAATACTTTTCCCCTTCTTTAATCCTTTCATCGCACACTTTACGGCATAATCCGGAGTTACCATCACCATTTTCTGCATCCATGTGTGTTTCAATTGAGCACGCTTAGAAAATCCCGTTTCCATTGGTCCGCAGCATAACGCACAAACCCGAATCCCTTTTGATTTCAATTCAATGGACAAAGCCTGACTGAAAGAAAGTACATAAGCTTTGGTTGCGTAATAAACACTCATCCATGGGCCTGGCTGAAAAGAGGCCGTTGATGCTACGTTGATGATTTCTTTTATTGATTCTGCATGATTACAAACCACAAGATGATTCAGTTTCATTAATACATCCATATTGACTTGATGCATTTGTATCATTTGATTGGCATCTGCTTCAGCAAATAAACCATAACTACCGAAACCGGCATTGCAGATCAATCGTTCAATATGATATTTACCTAAGAACTCAGAAAATTCTTTGAAGCTTTCGTTATTTGTAAAATCACAGACACAGATTTCAATCCGAACAGAATACTCTTTCATTAATTCAATTTTAAGGGTATTTAATTGTTCAAATGATCTACCCTGCACCAAAAGATTGCATCCTGATGCTGCATATTGCCTGCAGAACGCCTGTCCTAAACCACCTGCTGCCCCTGTAATCAATGTCCATTTCATCTTCATCACCACTTTTATTGTATCTTTCAAACAGTTCAAAAACCAGTCCTGCTTCATTCTTTTTACAACATGTGCTACACTGAAATCAGGTGATAATTATGATCGTAACTCGTCAACAAATGATTCAATGTGAACTCAATTCCAATCTCAGTGAAGATGAACTGATGGAAATGGCAGGTCGTCAATGTGCCTACGCACTGATGAATGAAATCCGTAAAGAAGATCAGGTTCTGATTCTCTGCGGTAAAGGAAACAATGGCGGAGATGGTTTTGTGATTGGCCGTATTCTGATGCAGAATCATTATCAAGTTCAGATTTATCTGACTGAAAATACGATTGCATCCGATACAGCACGCATGATGGCAGATCAGTTAAGTCCTGGTGCCTTTGTGGATGAGGACATCATGAATGTCATTGACCATAGTGATGTCATTGTGGATTGTGTTTATGGGTTCAGCTTTAAAGGGTGTCTGAATGATGAAATTGCAGGCCTGTTTGATGCGGTCAATCAAAGCGAAGCTCGCGTCTTCAGCATTGATTTAAACAGCGGTATGGAAGCAGACACAGGTAAAACAGACCCCCATACCATTGTTTCAGAAATGACATTTGTACTGGGACACTATAAAATCGCTCATTTATTCAAGAAAGACCATCAATGTTTTAAAGAACTGAAACTGATTGATCTGGCATTGCCTGCACCTGAGAAGACTGATCTGTTTGAAATAGATGAAAAAACATTCAAAAAACTTCTTTCTCGTAAAGCCATCGATTCCTATAAGAATGTGAATGGTCGTACACTTTGCATTGCAGGAAGTCCAAATACTGCAGGGGCTGCAATCCTGTGCAGTTTAGGTGCATGGAAAAGTGGAATCGGTTATCTGCATCTAGCCAGTGATGAACAGATCTTATCGCAAATGGTTCAGAAATTTCCAGTGACAGTGACACACTCAACGGATGAAATCAGCACATTATCAGACAAGATTGACAGTGTCGTGATTGGATGCGGATGTGATCGCATGGATGATTTTGAAAATATTCTGCTGACACTTTTGGAAGATATGACACTTCCATGCGTTGTTGATGCTTATGGACTCCGTGTTCTCTCTGATCATCTGCATGTTCTTGATGGTGCAAGAAGTGAAGTGATTTTAACACCCCATCT
Organism: Erysipelotrichaceae bacterium; assembly: GCA_017560205.1. Taxonomy (GTDB): domain Bacteria; phylum Bacillota_I; class Bacilli_A; order Erysipelotrichales; family Erysipelotrichaceae; genus RGIG1896. The sequence goes on from JAFYOL010000050.1 coordinate 2,028, forward strand.
CGGTGAATTGGCCTCTTTGTCAAAAATTAGTGCCAACGAAATCCTTAAAGATAAAGTAAATATAGCTAAACAATTCGCTAAGGAACATGGTGTAACACTGGTTTTGAAAGGGCCGAACACCCTGGTCGTTTCTTATGACGGACGTATGTATGTCAACCAGACAGGTCATCAAAACCTTGCAAAAGCAGGATCTGGTGATGTTTTGGCAGGTTTAATCGGTGGTTTCTGCGCCCAGAACATTGATCCGTTTATTGCCTCATGCATGGCAGTATGGTTGCATGGAAAAGCAGCTGATGTTTCATTGGTTGCTGATCCTGTCTTCAGTGCTCTGGATTTGCTGGATGGAATCAACGAAGTTTATAAACAGATTCTATGACATAAAAAAACAGAAATATTCAATATTTCTGTTTTTTATTTTTATCTGCGTCTTCCAGCACCTGCTCCACGAGTTGAACCACCACTGCGTGGTCTGAACGAAGAGGATGGTCGTGAAGGAGTTGAACTTGGTCGAGATGTCACAGTAGATCCAGGACGATATGCTGTATGGTGGACTGGACGATTCGGAATATAATGAGAAGATGGTCGATGATGAACCACCGGTGGATGATGGTAGACTGGCGGCGTCACTACAATCGGAGGAACAACTGTCCTGCGAACCGTTCTGCGTCTTACCAGCACACTGAACAGCACAACCAGAACAGTGATGACTACAAACATTGTAAATACACTCTGCAGCATCGTAAAGAACGAGCTGATTGAACCATAGAGTTCACCTGGCGAAGTGGGATTTGTCGTATTTTCCTGCACGTTGTACAGATAAACACAACGCTGATACAATGCATCAAAAACCTTTCTCACTCCGGATTGTATGTCTCCTTTTGCGAAATCCGGTTCCAGATATTCATACAGAATGTCTCCGATTTCATCTGCACCAAGACTTGTCTCCAGACCTCTTCCAACCATGCAGTAATAATCTTCATCTCCACTTGAAATCAGCAGCAGAATACCATTGTTTAACGTCTCATCACCAAGCTGCCATTCATTGAAAATAGTATAGGCATAATCTGCAATATCAGCATTGAGCAGTTTCACTGTCACCACAACAATTGCAGCACCGCTGGTTTCATTTAAGACCTGATTCTTTGACACCAGATAATCTTCTGTTGCACTGTCCAGAACCTTCGCTTCATCTGTCACAAAATAGGAATCATCCTGTTCGACAATTTCTACATAGGCTGAAACCGGACAGATGAACATCGCTAAAAGAAAGCAGGATAAGATAAAACGTTTAATCCATTTATTCAAAAGGTTTCACCTCCTGTACAAAAGTCAGTTCCGCAATCAGCTTTGCAGGGAACTGATTCAGCAGTTTCTCATACTCACGCACATAACGATTGTATGGATCATAGCCGATAGTGTTCATTTTAGAGGCAAAAATCGCTGCATAGTCTTCAAACATCAATGCCAGATCATCATCCTCACAATACAGCACAAACAATGCACTGACATCATCAATGACATCAACAATCGCACTGTACGCTTCATAATATTCTGCAGGATCATCAGCACTTTGCATCGCTGCAACACCTTTGTTTAAAAGCACCAGTTCTTCTGTTGCAGGATCAACCACTTTCTGTGTCAAAGAGATAATATCTCTAGTGCATTTGGTTAAATCATCCAGATCACTGTAGATGGAAAGTCCGTCATTTCTTTCACCTTCATAAAAGATATCCAGAACTTTCTGTGCTTCATTGTTTAATTTGATATGACCACTCATCAAAATGGAAAGAACCACAACCACCACAAAGATGAGTGCAGCCACAGAATTTTTTTGCAGTTGTTTCATCAGGTTCATCCTTCCTATTGACGAATATCAAGCAGTTTATCCTTGAGTTCTCCTTCAATGCGTGCCAGTTCAGCTTCTGCAGCCTGACGTTTCTGACGTCCTTCTGCCTGAATCTGTGCAACTTCTTCCAGTGTTTCAATCAGACTCTGGTTAGTGTACTGCAGAGTTTCAATTTCAACAACACCACGTTCAGATTCTTTTGCAGTTTCAATTGTAGCCATTTTCAATACTTCTGCATTCTTCTTCAGCAATGTATTTGTCATTTCAGTCACTTCACGCTGAGCTTCCATAGCTTCCTTAGAATGATTCAGACCAAGTGCCAGAACCATCTGAGATTTCCACAGAGGAATTGTATTAACCAGTGTAGACTGAATCTTTTCAGTCATCAATGTATCATTGTTTTGAACAAGACGAATCTGTGGACCCATCTGAATAGAAATCATACGAGTCAGCTGAAGGTCATGCAGCTTCTTTTCGAAACGATCACACTGGTTAGCCAGATCATTGGCAGCCTGTGAATCTTCTGCAAGGCCTGTTTTCTGAGCCTTGGCAATCATTTCCTTCAATTCACCATTGCGTACTTCTTCCAGCTTTCTTTTACCGGCCAGAATGTACATTGTCAGTTCCTTGAAGTTGATCAGGTTTCTTTCATACAGTTCATCCAGCATCGCAATGTCTTTCAGCAGAACAATCTGGTGTTCTTCCAGCTGTTCAGCGATTTTATTGACATTGACTTCAGCTGCATCATAGCGAGCCTTCAAAGAAGTAATCTTGTTGGAAGTCTTTTTGAACAATCCAAAGAATCCTTTTTCTTCAGTTTCTGAAGCATCAAAGCCCTTCAGTTCAACAACCAGATCGGCAATCATGTCACCAACACTGCCCAGATCTTTTGTCTTCACTTTAGACAGAGCACTGTCTGAGAAATCAGAAATTTTCTTCTGCGCTTCTGCACCATAAGTCAGAATGATGTTGTTTGAAGTAATGTCAATTGTCTTAGAGAATTCTTCAACCATCTTCTTTTCTTCTTCAGTCAGATCTTTGTCACTGATTTCAATTGGAACTACAATTTTCTCTTCCTCCACAACTGGAGTTTCTTCTTTTTTGGGTTCCAATGTCAATGTAATTTTACTTGTTTCTGCCATAATCTTTTCTCCTTACTTCTTTTCCAGAAGCCCTTCTTTTCTCATTAAACCTTCCAGTACTCTTGATTCAACTGTAATATCCAGCATTTTGCTATCCATCAAAGAGTCCAGCTGTTTTTTAAATGCCTTGTCTGCTGTCTCAAGAAGCTGTTTGATTTTCTGTCTTCCTGTTTCAGCATTGTTTCCTGTCAATTCAGAATGTTCCAGTTCATTGTAGTGATTCAGCAATTCCAGAATTGATGGTACGTAGTATTTCATGTATTTGCGGAGTGACTGTACCGATTCAGGCTGTTTCTGAACAACATCAAGAATAGCCTGATGCGTCTTTTCAATCTTCACAATCAATGCACTGACTTCTTCATCTTTGATTTTATCATCTAAATGAATCATCTGTTCTTTCATTTTTCTTCCTTCAAGGACAATTTCTTCAATTTCCTTTGACGCAAAGAATTCAGGCTCTTCATATGTCACAGTTTCTACGATATCTTTAAACAGATTCATTTTTCTAGTGACAAAGATCACCATAAGAGATAATCCAAGACCAATCAGAATTGAACTCATTCTATACATTGGTAAAATCAGAGAAATCAGAAAGAAGGTACCTGCCCCCAGATAGATTGGTATTGGAGACTTGTTTGTTACTGTTTTTGTCTTAATGGGCATCAGATCACCCCTTTCAATTCAAAGTCTTCTGCTCTTAATTCATCAAGTGCTGCACTTTCATCTTCAAGACAACGACCTGACTGTTTTAAGATAGCTGCTTCAACCAGATTTCTTGCCAGACGGCCATTTCCTGCCACCTGAGCGTGATTTCTCTGTACTTCTTCATAATACTCTAGAAGCATCTGATCACATTCAGAATGAAGCACATACTGTTTGGAACGGGCAATGCTCTTGGTAATTTCCAGAAGCTGCTCAGCTGTATAATCAGGGAACTCAATCACATTTGGAAAACGTGACTTCAACCCTGAATTGCTAGTAAGAAACTCCTGCATTTCCTTTGTATACCCCGCCAGAATCACCAGCAGATGATCACGATGATCTTCAATCCCCTTTACCAAAGCATCAATCGCTTCTAAACCAAAGCTGTCATCCTTACCGCGATACAAAGAATATGCCTCATCAATAAACAATACTCCACCCAATGCAGATTCTATCACTTTTTCACATTGCGGAGCAGTATGACCAACATAGCGTCCTACAAGATCTGCACGAGTCACTTCAATCAGCTGACCACTGCTTAAAATCCCAATTGCCTTCAGATAACGGGAAATAATACGAGCAATCGTCGTTTTCCCTGTCCCAGGATTGCCCGTAAAGATCATATGCATGGATACAGCATTGGTTTTCAGTCCACGCTGAGCTCTAAGTTTCTGAATTCGATAATGATCCTTTAAAGAAAGAACATATTTTTTTACTTCATCAAGACCAACAATTTCATTCAATTCATCCAGAACCTGCTTTTCCATCGCATCACTGGCATCATTTTCATTCTTTAACAGTTCAGATGTCTTTTGATTCAAAACAACCTGAACTTCATTCTCATTGACACACAGTGTCAATGAAGCAACATCTTCTAGATGCTGATCAATTTTCAGTTGAAGCAATGCTTTCAACCAGCTTTCAACCTGATCATCCAGACCTTTAAGTCCTGTTTCCTTACGATAATCATTAACCAGCTTCAAAACACAGCTTTCATCAACTTCTATCAAAAGATTCAGTTCTTCACATCTTCTCTTTAAAGCTTCCAGCTTCTTCTCTGCAGCATTTTTCAGACTTTCTGAAGTGAATTCTGAAGTTTCAATGACATCATCAAAACATTTCATCAAATTCATTCCTGCAAGATCTCTAAGCTTGCTCAGTGGAACATCGCCAACGACTACAATACCCTCCCCTGCAAAGCTGAGTGTATCAATTGCATTTGAAGTTAATGTATTGCCTGTTTCCTGAAGCTGTCCTTTGTTGCTGAGATAACGTTTTTTCAACGGCAGTTTTCCATCACTCAAAATATTCTGAAGACAAGATAACGTAGCAGGTTCAATCAGATGAACATTTTTAAACAAAACAACATCACCCTTGTTCAAAGCTGCATAAACATCCTGCACAAACAATGTATCCAGCTCCATTGCATCATAACGTGACAAATCAATTTCACCAGTTAACTTAGCATTCAAGTAACCAGATTGTGTCATTTTAGTCAAAAACTGGATCAGAATCTCTGTTTTGCCTGTATGAGGATGACCACACAGACAAATCTTAAATAGTGGCTGAGAAGAATCTGTTTTAAGCACAAATGGTTTACGCAATGCATCACACAATGCATCCACAAAAGCATCCTGTCCACTAAATTCATTCTTCACTTCACTCGCAAGTGATTCAGCTTCCTGATTGTTCATCAAAAGTTTTTTACTTACAGGAACAAGGGGCTGATTTTCATCCAGTGACACACCAAAATCCTGCTCAATTTCTTTTTTCAGTTTTTCATAATCTTCCTGTGTAAAAGAAGATTCTTTCATCATTTCATTAATCTGTTCTGATTGTTTTTTCAAGATTGCATTCAAATCAGATGTACTGCCAGATACAAAATCATTCGCATCAAAGGTACGACGCTTGGCATTCTTGCCAAACACAGCTTCCATCAGTTTTTCTTTTTCTGTGTTTCTCATTGTCCCTTCTCCTTCATGTCTGTCACAATCTTCTTGATTTCCTTCATTCTGGCTTTCTTAGAACGTGTCAGACTGCTTCC
>JAFYOL010000051.1 GCA_017560205.1 Erysipelotrichaceae bacterium
AGGGTTCTCAGTTCCTGATGCCTTACTTTGAAGTATCTGGTTCTTGCCCAGGTTGTGGTGAAACTCCTTACTACAAACTGGTATCTCAGCTGTTTGGTAAAGACATGCTGGTTGCAAATGCTACTGGATGTTCAATGATTTACTGCTCTTCAACTCCATCTTCTCCATTCGTTAACGATAAAGAAGGTAACGGTGTTGCTTGGGCTAACAGCTTGTTCGAAGATAACGCTGAATACGGTTATGGTATGGCTCTGGCTCAGAACTTCAAGGAAGCTCGTATCTACGAACTGATGGAAAAGAATCTCGAAGGCGACTGCAAGGAAGCATTCGAAAAGTACCTGGCTGCTAACGGTAACCGTGATGCTCAGCGTGCTTGCAAGGATGAAGTTATCGCTGCTGTTAAGGCAAGCGCTAATCCTGAAGTAAAAGAACTGCTGGATTACGAACGTGATCTGGTTGGTAAATCAATCTGGATCGTTGGTGGAGACGGATGGGCATATGACATCGGTTACGGTGGACTTGACCACGTTATCGCTAACAACCTGAATGTAAACGTTCTGGTACTGGATACTGAAGTTTACTCAAATACTGGTGGTCAGTCTTCTAAGTCTTCTCAGGCTGCTTCTATCGCTAAGTTCGCTGCTGGCGGTAAGACTACAGCTAAGAAGGATCTGGGACAGATTGCTATGGCATACGGTCATGTTTATGTAGCATCTATCTCTATGGGTGCAAACAGACAGCAGACTCTGAATGCTATCCGTGAAGCTGAAAGCTACAATGGTCCATCTCTGATCATCGCTTACTCTCCATGTGCTGAACATGGTATTAAGGGTGGTCTGGCTAACCATCAGCAGACTCAGAAGAAGGCTGTTGAGTGCGGTTATGTGACTCTGTATCGTTTCGACCCTCGTAAGGAACAGCCACTCACTATCGACTCTAAGGAACCTAACTGGGACGCATTCCAGGAATTCATCCTGTCAGAAACTCGTTACAGCCAGCTTCCTAAGCTGAAAGGTGAAACTGCTTACGAAATGTTTGAAATGACTAAGAAAGACGCTCAGAAGCGTTACAACCGTCTGGTTAAGCTTTCTAAAGACTAATTTCACAAATAAGGAACAGGAGAAATCCTGTTCCTTTTTCTTGCTTTTTTTTCCTGTTGTCTGTAAGATGTTAACTGGACCTTTAAACGATTTTCTTTTAAAATAGAAGTGATAAGGTCATTGGAGGGATAACAATGAACATTGCATTATTTACTGATACATTTACTCCAGAAATCAATGGTGTTGTTTCATCCATTGTGACATTAAAAACAGAACTGGAACGTCATGGCCATAACGTTTATGTTGTGACTACACATTCCAATTTGCTGGAAGTAGAATACAAAGACAATGTCCTGCGTCTTCCAGGGATTGAATTAAAACAGTTGTACGGGTACATTTTAACCAGCCCGATTCATTTTACATGTCTGAATAAAATCAAAGAAATGAATCTTGATTTGATTCATGCTCATACTGAGTTTGGAATTGGTATTTTTGCGCGTATTATTTCTCGTTATTTATCAATTCCGCTGGTATCGACATATCATACGACATATGAAGATTATACGCATTATGTCAACAAGTTTAATCTTGAATCCGTTGAAAAGGCTGCCAAGAAAGCGGTCAGTACATACAGCAAAATTGCTGCAGAAAGTTCAGTTGAAGTCATTTCTCCATCTGCCAAGACAAAAGAAATGCTTCTGAGATATGGAATTAAACGAAATATCCATGTCATTCCAACTGGTCTTGATGTGTCAAGATTTGATCAGGACTGTAAAGATGAAATGTCTGTGGCACAGATTAAAGATGAGTTTGGATTTAAAGAATCGGATACGATCGTTCTTTTTATGGGACGTTTAGCGAAAGAAAAAGCAGTTGATCTGGTGATTGATGGATTTAAAGTGCTGGCTGATAAAGGACGCAGTGACATTCATTTTATGATTGTTGGTGATGGGCCTGAACGTACTGTGCTTGAAAAACAGGTGGATTCACTGAATTTAAATCATCTTGTGCATTTTGCAGGTAAGAAAAGACCGGATGAAGTGCCAAACTATTATCATGCTGCGGATGTGTTTGTCAGCGCATCGACAACTGAAACACAAGGACTTACTTTTATTGAAGCACTTGCTTCAAAACTTCCTGTATTTGCCCGTCCTGATGATGTTTTGGAAGAGCTTGTGCTGGAAGATGAGACAGGATATCTGTTTACAGATGCGAATGAATTTGCGTTAAAGATGGAAGCTTATGTAGACAGTTCACTGGAACATAAGCAGACGATTGTATCCAATACATTAAAACGTGTAGAACCATACGACAGCAGAGTGTTCTATCAGCGTGTTCTTGATGTTTATCAAAGCGCAATTCATACTTATCAGGGTTACTATCATATTGCCCAAATCAAGTCTAAAGATGCTTTTGTAGAACTTTTATTAGAAGGAACACAGAAAGATGTGAAGGTGCTCGTATCGCTGGATACCTATATTTCAATGAATCTTAGATTGAATTCAGTTGTTACACCTGAAGATCTGCAGATTCTCATGAAAGAAGAATTCGTTGTGAAAGCCTATCAGGCTGCACTTAGAAAACTGGTCATTAAAGATCGTACTCGAAAAGAGATGATGGACTGGTTAAATGAAAGAAAAGAATTGACAAGTGAACATGTGGATGAGATACTACGTCGTTTTGAAGAAAAAGGATATATTGATGATGTGAAATACACTCATTCTAAAGTTACATCGATGAAAGCAGCGTTGATGGGGGAACGTCGAATTATCAAAGACTTAAAGACAAAAGGTATTGATGAAGAAATCATTGCACAGGTACTTGAAGAGCTTAAGGAAGAAGATGAAGAGACTGCCAATGCGATTCGTTATGCCAACAAGATTCAGCATCAAATCAAAGACAAGTCTTTGCGCAAGACAAAGATGATGATTGCCCAGAAGCTGTATGCTCAAGGATTTACTCAGGAAATCACACAGAAAGCTCTTCAGGCTTTAAGTTTTGAAGATGAAATGTCTGAAGAAAGAAAAGTGCTGCGTCAATTGGCGACAAAAGCGAAACAGCGTTATGAAAAGAAATACAGTGGTGTAGAATTGCGTAATCGCGTATTTAGATACTGTTCATCTCAAGGGTTTGAGATTGATGATATTTATCTTGTATTAAGTGAAATGGAGTGGGAAAATGAACATTAAAGTTAAAGATTTAGTGGATGGTCAGAGTCTGACATATTACGGTCTGGTTACAAATCTGGTTAAAGGGGTAACTTCAAACGGTGCTCCATATCTTTCTGTGACGCTGTCAGATAACACTGGCAGCATTGAAGGGAAAGTCTGGGATGTTAAAGAGGACCAGGCGAAGATTGTTGAGACAGGTCGTATTTATGAAGTTCGCTGCGAAGTGCTGAAGTATAGAAATGCGCTTCAGCTTAGAATTCATTCTCTATCCAGCGTTGATCAGACACAGTTTGATCTTTCTGATTTTGTGACGAGTTCATGGATTCCGAAAGATGTATTGAAAGAAAGAATCAAGGATGCGATTTATTCAGTCCAGAATGAAACCTATCGTAAGATTCTGATTCGTTTCTTTACGGATTATCAGAGTGAATTCTTTGATTATCCTGCAGCATCAAAAAATCATCACAATTTTGTAGGTGGTCTTGCAACACATGTTGTGGGCATGCTGGATATTTCAGAAAACCTGTGCCGTGTTTATCCACAGTTGAATCGTGATCTTCTGATCAGTGGAGTTTTACTGCATGACATCGGTAAGATTACTGAACTGTCCGGACCAATCGCAACTGAATATACACTTCAGGGCAAATTGCTTGGACATATTTCTGTGATGAACGCAAAGATTGCGCAGGTTGCGGCAGATCTTGGCTTTGCGGATACTGAAGAAGAAACATTGCTTCGTCATATGGTACTTTCTCATCATGGTAAGATGGAATATGGATCTCCTGTACTGCCTCTTTTGATGGAAGCAGAAGTTCTTTCTCTGATTGATAATCTGGATGCACGTATCATTGCATTGAGTGCTGCATTGGATAATACAGAAGAGGGTACATTTACATCACGTATGTTCCCACTTGAAAATCGTGCATTCTATAAACCGAAAACAAAATAAGAGGTCTTTCAACGGACCTCTTTCTGTTGTATAATAGTTGTATAGTTAGGAGTGAACTTTATGAAAAAAATCATGTTGGGA
>JAFYOL010000052.1 GCA_017560205.1 Erysipelotrichaceae bacterium
GGAACTCCTATGATGGTTCAGGCGGTCTTCCTGTATTATCTGCTGCGTCCTGTTTTCAACTGGACCAACAACATTGCAGCCGTGTTTGTCATCTCTGTCAACACTGGTGCATACATGTCTGAAATCGTACGTTCTGGTATCCAGGCAGTCGATAAAGGACAGACTGAAGCTGCACGTTCTTTAGGAATGAGCTCACTTCAGACCATGATGCTGGTTGTACTGCCGCAGGCAATCAAAAATGCTTTCCCCGCAATTGGTAACGAATTTATCGTCAACATCAAGGACTCTTCTGTACTGATGATTCTGTCAGTGACTGAACTGATGTTCCAAATGAAATCCATTGCCGGATCCAACTTCAAATTCATTGAAACTTACTTTGTCACTGCATGCATTTATCTGTGCTTGACTTTGGTGACAAGCTATCTGCTGCGCATTGTCGAAAAGAAACTGAACAACACAGCTCACAGCTACCCTGCTTCAGTTACAGTCCCTGGCAGTGTCAACAAGAGAGAAACAAAGGAGGAAAAACACGATGGCCGTTATTGAGATTAAGAAAATCCAGAAAAGTTTCGGGCATCTGGAAGTCCTCAAAAGCGTTGACTTCAGTGTCAATCAAGGTGAAGTTGTCTGTCTGATTGGTGCATCAGGTTCTGGTAAAAGTACTCTTTTGCGCTGCATCAACCTGCTGGAAACACCAGATGGCGGAGAAATCATCGTTCATGGCGAAGATATCATGAAAGTCAAGAATGCCAACAGCTATCGTTCAAAAGTAGGTATGGTATTCCAGTCTTTCAATCTTTTCAACAACATGACTGTTTTAAAGAACTGCATGGTCGCTCAGATGAAAGTACTCAAGCGTTCTGAAGCTGAGGCTAAAGAAAAAGCAATGCTGTATCTGAAAAAAGTTGGTATGGAAGCTTTCGCCAATGCACCAAGCACTACCCTTTCAGGTGGTCAGAAACAGCGTGTAGCGATTGCCAGAGCACTGTGCATGGATCCTGAAGTTCTTCTGTTTGACGAACCAACATCAGCACTTGACCCAGAAATGGTCCAGGAAGTACTCAACGTTATGAAAGATCTCGCAAACGAAGGTCTGACTATGATCGTTGTTACTCATGAAATGGGATTTGCGAAAGATGTTGCCGACAAAGTGGTCTTCATGGACCAGGGTGTTATTGTTGAACAAGGATCTCCTGAAGATATCTTCAACAATCCTAAACAGGAACGTACTCGTGCTTTCCTGTCACGAATTATCAATGCTTAAGGTTGCGTATCCGCAGCCTTTTCTTTATACTTAACTTATGAAAAAATTAAAGCGAGTTTATTTAGAAATATCCAATATCTGCAATCTGTCCTGCAGTTTCTGCATTGATCATCAAAGAACACCAAAAATGATGTCTCTTGATGAAATCAGAACTGCACTGACACAAATCAAGCCTATCTGTGACTACATTTATCTTCATGTTCAAGGTGAGCCTTTGATTCATCCTAAACTAAAAGAAATCTTTGATCTGATGGATGAATTTGAGATGCAGGTTCAGCTGGTAACCAACGGTGCCTTCTTAAAAAACAATTTCTGGTTGCTGGAAAGAAAGAGTCTACGTAAAATCAGTTTCAGTGCCCACTCTTTAGAACATCAGAAAATGGAACCCGAAACATGGCTGACTACAGTCTTTGACTTTATGTCAAAAGCCTCTGTTCAAAAGCACCCTTATTGTGAAATCCGTTTCTGGAATCAGAACAACCTGTCCCCTTCCTCCAGACTGGCGATCGATTGGATCAATGAACGTTACCCATTAAAAGAAACCAGCCGCAAAGGAAGCTGGCAGATGATGGAAGGCTGCTGGCTGCATTATGACAATCAGTTCAAATGGCCTGAAAATGAAGGTTGTTCACTGGATACAGGTACTTGTCATGGTGCTGTTGATATGATGGCGATCTTATGCAATGGCCAGGTTGTACCATGCTGCCTGGATGCGCGTGGTGTCATCAATCTAGGAAATATCTTTGAAACCTCACTGGAAGAAATTATCAACTCCAAACGCACCCAGGACATGATTCAGGGGTTTAAAAACCATAAAATCACAGAAGATCTGTGCAGACACTGCACTTATCGTCTGCGCTTCAAATAACAGGCAAATGCCTGTTTTTTTATGTTACAAACAAGTTAATCCAGTAAACCTCACCAAACTTCAAAAGACATGTATCCAAAGACAATCGTCTTCCACAATCATCAAACACCAATGCAGGACTTTGATGAAATTTCATGAATTCAGGTTCCATCTTTTTTAATGCATTCAGACAATTTTGAATCGTAGCCTTCTGATCAATCCTCAAAGAAAAACTACGTTTTAAAAACACATAATTCAAATGAACATTCACTTGTCTATTCATCATAGAGTCGTACAAGTTCACACATTCCCTCATCAATCATCACACCCTCCTTAAAACTGACAGGATATTGCTGCCTTAAATCCACCGGAAACAACATCTGCATCTGAAACTGAGGTCCTACCCACAGGACTTTTTTCTCTTGAATGGTCTTTCTTGTGTACAGCTGCTGAAGCTCATAGATATCCAGCATTTCACACTCAAGTTTCATTAATTCGCAATATTCTCTGATTCTGTTGATCTGTGTGCCTGTGACAATAAACTGTTCTATGTCCTGTACAACAACTTTCTTTAAAGTACGAACGCAAACCCCGATCAGACCTCTTTCATCTGAAGAAATCAAACGTTCCGGCAGATAATCCACAGTCTGCAGCTGTCGTTTCATTTTGTGTTGCTGATTCAACATTCCCATCTGCAAAACAACCAATTTTTCATTCAGCATCGTATACGCTTGCGTTTCAAGCTCAATACGAGCATTTTCTCTTCGTTGATGAAAAAGATTCATGGCTTCTGCATCATTGATTCTGGAAAAAATCAGTTTACGATGAAACTGATCCATCAAGGCTGAAGCTAAAGAAAATGGTCTTCTAATCAGGGCAAAAATCTGAATGTTGCGCTTCAATGCTTTCATCATAAAAGCACATAGATGAGAAACCGAGTCAAAGTAATCCAGAAATTCATTGATATCATCAATCACAATCACTGTGCGTTCATTCTGTATACAGGACATCTTATCCAGAAAGCGAGACATCTGATCAGAATCACTGGAAATGCATTGTCTTCTTTCAATGATTTTCGATACCAGCTGAACTGCATAAACACACGTCGATTGAATCAGCAATTGACGTAAAATGTACTGCAGAATCTCATTGCGCTGTGCATTGTTCTGATACCCAAAAAGAAGATGTTCATGCACAGAACAGTATAACGTTTCCTGTGCACGTATCTCAGGAAGATCAACTATACCCAAAAAGAAACTTCGTTTTCTTATATAAGCTGATGCATCAAAAGGCTCCAGCTGATTCAACCATAATTCATTTGTTTCATACTGCATCATCTGTGCAGCATCCTGAATCAGCTTAATCAGATATTCACTTTGACGAATACTTTGATGATCCAATTCAGTCCGTACAGTTGCATTGCCTAAACTATTGATTTGACTACAGTTTAAATCACTTCCGAAAGCCTTAAGACAATACGGACTTTTTCCTTTCTTAAGGCTTGTATCTGACTTCAGAATGAATTCTCCTGGATGAATCAAAGAAGCAGCTTCAGGAGTATTGATGATTGCGTTTGATTCACTGGATGTTGCGCTTTTTAACGCTATTTTGAATTTTGTATTGGCAATGATTTCATCATCCACAACACCACTGATTTTCTGCGTGCACAAGACAAGATGGAGCCCAAGACTTCTTCCAGTACGCGCCAGTGAAATCAGACTCTTCATGAAATCTGGTTCTTCTTTCTTCAGTTCTGCAAATTCATCAACCACAAGAATCAGCTCGGCAAGAGGTTCCAGTTGAATTGTCTCTGACAATCTTCGATATTCCTGAAGCGATGATACTGCTTTATCGCTTCTTCTATGAGCTTCTGCAAAGAGTTTCTGTCGTCGTATACATTCATAGGAAATCGAAGATAAAATCCTTCCTATACCTCCAGAATGATTGCTTAAAGCACCCGATACATGAGGCAGTCTTCTGCCATCAACCTGAAGCTGTTGAAACAGACTACCACCCTTGTAGTCTACAATCAGCATATTCACATCCTTGGGTGAGCAGTTCACCGCAATCGACAAAAGCATATTCAGCAGCAAGATACTCTTACCAGAACCTGTAGCACCCGCTATGAATCCATGAGGTCCTTCATGATGCTCGGAAAGGTTCAATTCAATGCTTTCATTGTGTTCATCTACACCTAATATTGCGATTGGATCTGATGAATAAGACCATCGTTCAAGAATGTTCTGTGTACTTAAAACTCCAAATTGAGACAGAAAATCAACAATCTGATTCTCTTCATCTTTAAAACGACTTCCCATCAACAAATCCAACTGATAATCAAGCATTCTTTTCTCTTGGATCATCTGTACATTCTCATCGATTCTCCCCTGCTCATTGACCACAAACACTTTCTGACACTGTGGAGGAATCTGATCGGTTGAATTTAAAAAGAAAAGCACATGATGCTTGAATAACGCAGACAGTTTCTGCATTTTTGATCTGTCTCTGATAAAAATCAGTGTTCTTTTCTTTGTATTATTTAAATAGTGTTGAACATCACGCAAAGAAACACTTTCATCCACAATGCTTTGATGAAATAAAACAGTTTTACGCAAAATGGCATTCACATTTTCATCTGTACTGAATAAAAGATAATCAACACTGTGATAATCCATCATCACACCTAAACGACAAATAACCTGCATCAAGACTTCATCAATGTGGTTGTTTATAGACATAAATGCAACACAATGATACTGATTCAGATCACATACAATCAGTCCTTCTTCAATCCATTTCAGCTGATTTTCAAGCTCTGTATATGCATTTAAAACCACAGAATCTTTTGTATCAGGCTTTGGAATATGACTCTTACACAAAGGAAACGGTATTCTTCCAGTACCCAGAATCAGTTTCATGAACTGTGGATGGTTTTCTCTGATCTGCCATAAAGTATCTGCCGTCATCTGTTCAGGATTTATCCACTGATTCAGATACTCTTTTTTACAGGCATTCAGTTTATCCTGCATTTCATCACACGCTAAAAGAAAGCTTTTCCTGTATTTTCTTTTCATCACAAAGCTTTTTATACCCGTAGCCAAAACACCAAGCACAGGCCATAAAATTGCGTTCACCAGCATGATCATCGGCATCCAAAGAGTGTTGTAGTTGTTTGTCTGTTGTGCAATCAGCCACCCATTGTACAGGGATGCACTGCTCATCAGCACCATAGGACCTATCGTCCACAAAGATGCATAGATACTGGATTGATTTTGACTTCGTTCAGGAAGCTCAATTTCACAGACATCCGCTTTTTTCACCTGCAGGTAATGAGGCTCTATGATCTTTTTGATGACACACTGCACTTCAGAAAACCCCTCATTTTCACGAATCCAGGATGAAAGCGCACATTGATTAAAGACCACAAACTCACACAAAACAAACGCACATAAACAATCGATTTGTAACACTGAAGGAAAAGATGCAATCCCTGTCTGATCTGCAGGTTTCCCATTGATTGCCAAGACATTGCACCCTCTCACTTCATATGCAAAGCCTTCCTTTTGTTTACGAAGGCATATTTTGATTTTTTCCAGTTCAAACTGAAGGACACCATCACAATTCAGATCTGTCCCCAAATGAATCTCATCATGAAATTGAAGGACTCCTGTTGAAAAGAAGCTGTCATTGACAGGTTGAACAATCATCTTGAGTTCAGAATTGAATTCAGTACTCTCACACTTATTCAACTGCCCTTGAATCCTGACTTTCCACTCCTTCTCTTTTATAAACTCAAACTGTACTGACTCAAAAACAACCGTTGTATTTTGAAGCAAAAGAACAGTTCTGATTTGAGTTGAAGAAATCAGATGACACAGCAGTTTATCGGACAAACACACTGCATTGTGCTGCATAGGAGCCATCTTTCAACGATACAGTCACAATGGCATTCCCGCTGCTTATCGCCCTTACTCTGCCATTTGAACTGACTGTCGCAACCTCTGTATCCGATGAACTGTAGATGACATCTTTTTTCTGTGTATCATAGGGAAGTGCCGAGATTTCAATCAACTGACTCTCATCCTCATCCAAAATCATCAGATAATGTTTCAGCTCAATTCGATCCAGATTTAATTTCATCTCGATTTGTTCCTGTTTCAGTGTACCTGTGCATCTTTCAACACGCTGAAAATTCTCCAGATGGATTGTTTCACCGAAAAGTGAACCATTGCACTGATTGATCAGATCTGTCTGATAACTTAATCCCAAATGCCCCAAAACACTTTTCGATGAATTCAAAGACAGATTCAATAACCAGAATGCATCCAGATCAGCACAAACCTTTACATCATCACGATTCTTTGTCACCTCTTCCATCAGTTCATAGGATTCATCTGATTCAAAGACCTGATCATTGACCTGAATCTTGCTTACTGCAGTTCCCTGAACTCCAAGCTCTATTGCAGCATCCATCAGATCCTGCGCAAATGCAGATAAAATAAACTGCACTTTCGTGCTGGCTTTGGCACTGGCACGCACCGAAAAATAGGCTTCCTTCTGTGTATCATGAATCAGACGCAGTTTCCCATTGACGGTTTCAAATCCTGCGACCTGATTACTTTCAAACCCAATTTCAGCACGACCTGAAGCATACAAATGCAGAAAGACCTTCATCTTTAACATCACTGATGGAAGCTGTGGAAATGGCAGATGAATCTCACACAATTCTATGGAGTCCATAAGAGCATCACTTTTATGGACAACACTGTTTTGAATCGTATCTAAAAGATGATTCAGATCCAGTTTCGCAAAATCAATCACACGATCTTCCATGTCTGCACTTCTAAGTCCGCTGGTCAAAGAAGTTTCATAACTGACTTTCAACGCAGATGCTTCTACCTCATTCTGAGTGCTTTTCCACTTGAAATCACATTGAATTTCATTGAGATCAAACTGCACAAAAACAGGCTGTCCTGATTTCATTTTCTTTGATGCATAAATATGCAATGAATCACTGGAAGTACTGATTCTGATTTGAAATCCATGAACTTCAAAACTTTGAGAAAGTGCCGGGGCAGATAAACCTGCCCCACATCTTTCGTTGACCTGAAGTATTTCATTTTTTACAATGGTCGTCGCTTCACTTAAATCCAATGAAACAGACCCTTGTAAATCCAATGCATCCACATGTTCATAAGATACATCTTCAACCTGTATCCACTGCTCTGTTACCTCAGCAACCTGATAAACAGTTCCTTTGATTTCAACCAGATCATTCACATTGACCTTCTGTTCAATTCGATAACGATTGTCCTGATGTTCAAGCACTGTTACCTGGATTGGGTCAGTTTGATATACGATTTCATATTTTTCTTCTGAGAAGTCATTCATCAGTTCAATCAAATGATCCAGCATCTGCTGAGCCTGTGATGCAGTAAGAAGATGATCATCCCTCCATCCCTTTTCATTCAGCTGATTTGTCTTATCTGTAAGCAATTCACTGGATTCAATCACCATCTTTACACTCAATGGGGTATCCATGGCATAAGCAGCGACATCCACAACATCAAAGCTCACTAAATCAGAAAGTGCCTTTGTTTCTGATGTACTGAAGCCCCCTTGGATAGACAAGTTTTTCAACCACATTTCCCATGTCCATCCTGCTTCCTGATTGTTGCGACAGCCTGAAAGCACCATCAAAGACAGCGCAAGCAGCACCTTAATGAAACGATGCAGCATTGGTCGTGATCGTACTTTCAATGTGGTCATAACTTGCGATGGCACGATCCAAAAAAGAAGCATACTGTTCAATGACTTCTCGACTGTTTTCAAACTGTGAAGAAAAAGCCATGAACTTCATGCGTATCATCTCTGATCCATCCGACATCCAGATAGAACTTAAATCATTTATATGTTTTTTCATCTGCTGGCACAGATCATACAACGCTGCATTTCTTGTGCGCAATGTTGATGCAGCATCACTTAAAACCGAAAGCTGTACTTTAATTCCATCCATACTCTTCCTCCCATTTCTAATTCGTTAAGCTTTGAATCTGAGCAACCAGTTCATTCTGTGTATCACGATAAGCACGTGCTGTTGTGCGCAGAAATTCGATATACTGTGCACACAGAGCATAAATCTGTCTCAGATCCTGATCAAACCCTTTGATCTGACTGGTGAAGGCAAGATTGTCTTTCCCATTCCAGCTTTGCGCTAAAAGATCAACACCTTCATAAAGTGCTGATACCGTCTGATGGTACTCTGTATTGAGCTGTTCCATCAAAGCTGCAGTCTGCTCAAGCACTGCAGGTTCAACCACAATGTTTCTCATCTTTCCACCTCCTTCACTTACGTTATTCACCAAAAATCGCAAAATCCTCAAAAAAAATCATGAAAATGAATTTCATGATTTTATCGAGTAAATAAAAGAATATTTTCAATATGAAGTGTACGCGGAAACATATCCACAGGCTGAACATGACGAATCTGATATCCCTTTTTCTTCAGCACAGCTGCATCGCGTTTCTGTGTTTGAGGATTGCAGGAAATGTACACAATCTTCTTTGGATTTAATGTGCTCAGCGCATCAAGAAACTCTGGTGTGCTTCCTTCTCTTGCCGGATCAAGGAATGCCACATCAAACTGTTCTTTCTGGGCAGCAGCCTTCAACATGTAGCTTGTGCAGTCTTCCGCAATATAGCGGCAATTTGTAATGCCATTGAGTTTCGCATTGGCAATCGCATTGCGAATCGATGCCTTGTTGATTTCAACACCAACTGCCTCTTTCACATGTTTAGAAACAATCATGGAGATTGTACCAATTCCGCAATACGCATCCAGAACACGTTCATTTCCCTTCAGATCAGCCAGTTCAATTGCTTTGCGATACAGAACTTCTGTCTGATCATGATGAATCTGATAGAAAGTACTGCTTGAAATACGGAATTTAAGACCACACAGTACATCTTCAATATAGCCTTCTCCATAACCAATCAGTTCTTTATCACCTAATACAGCACTGCTGTGACGAGTGTTCACATTGGTGATGATAGTTTCAATTTCAGGATGACTCTTTTTCAGTTCACCCATAAATTTCTTGCGTTCAGGAAAATCCGCAACTGCACTGATCAATGTAACCAAAGCTTTGTTCTGAGTATTGGTACGAATCAGCACATGTCTTAAATGACCACGTTGACGGTCTTCATCATATGGGAAAATCTTATACTTTTCCATCAGGCGGCAACATGTCTTCACAATCTGATTGGATAAAACTGTCTGATATACACACATCGTTGCATCACTCACATGATGTGTTCCCATTTCATACTGACCTGCAATCACTTTGCCTTTTTGTCCTCTGGCAAAGGTTGCGATGGTCTTATTGCGATAATGTTCTGTCTTATTTGCACCTAAAATAGGATTGACTTTCAGACCTGGAAACAGTTCTTTGATTTTGTCTGTTTTCAGTTCACACTCTTTTACATAACTCATATGGGAAAGCTGACATGCCCCGCAGCTCGATTGAGCTTTGCATGAAAAACGCACACGATCAGCACTGGTTTCCAGAAGCTCAACAACTTTGATCTGATTGCGTTCTACTTCAACAATGGCTTTTTCATTGGGAAGCAGATTGGCACATGAGAATTTACGGTTATTGATCCAGCATTCACCCAATCCTTTTTCATCCAGTTTCTTGCATTTGACTTCTGTACGCACAACATCATCTCCATTTCTTTATGATTATATCAAAATATCATGAATTCTTCTCAATAAGTTTTACTTTTTGCCATGGCAAAAATCTTGTACATGGTGTACAATAATAGGCGAGGTGATTCATATGGCCAGAAAACAATCCAATGACCTGCTTGTCCTTCAGATTTTATCTAAGTATTCTGATGAAAGACACTATCTTACAGCGACAGATGTAATTGACCTGATTCAGAGTGAATTCGGTTTAAACGTAGAAAGACGTACTATTTATACGACAGTTGACGTACTCAAAGAAATGGGGTACGAAATTGAAACATATGCTGAAAACAACAAAGGTTATCTGTTGAAGAAGCGTCCAGTTTCTAAAGATGATATGGACCAGATTATCCAGTCTCTTTACATGGATCCAACAGTAGATAAGAAACAGTTCAGTGATATCGTATATCGTCTGTATCAGACACAGAGCCTGTATACAAAAAATGATACAGGTAAGCTTTATGCTGAAAAATCAGGTAATTTCTTTAAAGATGCAACTGCAGAAATGAATCTGATCAGTGATGCAATCCGTCATCATAAGAAAATCAGTTTTGCCTATACACATTATACAATGGACAAGAAGCTTACAGCCAATGGAAAGACATATACGCTGTCTCCTTACTGCATTACTGCAAGTGAAGGATTCTTCTATGTTGTTGGTCTGAATGAGGCAAAGGGAAAAGTATCCCACTATCGCATTGACCGTCTTGCCCATCTAATGAAACTGGATGAAACTGCAAGTGATGCAGAAAAGAGCTTTGATGCAAAGAAGTACACTCAGGAAAAGATTGCAGCATATGGCGGCAAGATTGAAACTTTCAAGGTAAAATGCAACAAGTACATCATTGACCAGGTTGTAGAAAAATTCCAGGACAATGTCAAACTGGAACCATATGATAACCTGAATGTACTGGCTACCATCACAACAACTTTAGATAATCTGGTTTACTGGTGCTTCCAGTACATCAACTACACTGTTGTGCTTGAACCACAGATGCTCAAAGAAGAAATCAAAAAGACACTCTTCCGTGCAACCAACCAGTACATCGATTATAAATAAGAAATTCAATCAACATGGATTCACTTAAAAGGTCTACGAGTAAGAGTAGACCTTTTAAATTGTGCTCAAAACATAGAAAAAGGACCGCGCCTGCGGCGCGGCCCTTTGATAACACAAAATCAAGTGGGATTGACGGTGTAGTTGGGAGCTTCCTTGGTGATATAGATATCGTGGGGA
>JAFYOL010000053.1 GCA_017560205.1 Erysipelotrichaceae bacterium
CGACAGTTTGCCTCTTCCTTCCTTCAGATTTCACCTCACGATGAACACCCTTGGATTTGGCTAGACCTTAGGGACTGCCTCCCTCGGTCAGTGGCACTTTTCAGCCACCTAGATTTGTACCATGCTCGGCACACTAAAAAAGCCATTCTTACACAATCATAAAGAATGGCTTTACTATTTCTTATCCGTTAAACCCAGCAGATAATCCGTAGACACATGATAATACTGTGCCAATGGAATCAGATGATGAATCGGAAGTTCTGACTTTCCGCACTCATAACGAGAATACACAGTCTGCTGAATACCTAAAACTTCGGCAATCTCCCTCTGTGTCTTATCATGATCTTCTCTTAGCTCACGAATAATCTGAGCATATGTTTTCTTCACCATTTTCATCATATCTACAATTTATCATAGTGAATTTTATTTTCTTTGTTTTAGTACATATGTGTACTATTTGTCTATGTGTTGATATGCTTAATATTTATATTTGTATTGTTATTGTATTATATTTTTCATTATCCAGATCATCTAATCTGCATATCCTGCATTTGTCATTAGAACTGTTTTGTACTAGAATAGAGAAAATAAGACATGAAACCGGAGATTCTATGGACATTATCACTTGCATCACTCAACGCATTTCTAAACATCTGCATTTTTCAGATTTCGACACTGATATGGCTATCCATGAAATTGCAGCCATCATGAATGAGCCTTTGTCTGAAACAGAAAAAAAGGACATTGCAGCATTCTCAGTACAACTGGAAACTGCAGTCTGTCCAAATTTCAAATCGATTCATGATGAGAATATCACCGCAGATTTGTGGAAAATAGCTCATTGGATCATTCGAAGCCATCTGCTGCTTTCTTCTCTGATGGAAACGCTGCATCATTACAGTGATATCACAGATTACAAGATCAGCACAGAATACTCAAATCAAAGCTGGATGATTCACTTAAAGAAAAATGATACAGTGATTACGTCAAAACAATTAACTCATTATTATGGATATTCACTGATTTCAGAAATCATGAATTTCATCACTAAAAACATAATGCCGGAATAATTTTCATTCCGGCATTTTTCTCTTTTTATTGATGATGAACACTGACCCAATGGACAGCACCAGCGATAAGATACAGGTGATGATTTTAACATATTCTTTTTGTTCACCTGTTAAATCATAATAGACACGTTTTTTCTGATCATTGAATCCTGCAACATCCATAAAACTTTCATAACGAGCTTTCCCATTCATTTCTTTATCCAGAACATCAGAATCGATATCATACAGACTATCCGGGAAAATTTCAAAGCTTTCTGTAATCTTAATGTAACGATTTTTATACGCTTGATATTCTGATTCTCCCATTGTTTTGTATGGTCGCATTGTATTCTTTAAGCCATTCATACCTAAAATCATTCCAAACAGCAGCACCAGCGCAAGAAAACTCATTTTCACAGCACGTGTCAATTTCTTTCTGGACAGAGCGCAAATTGTGAAATAGACAAATTGACTGAGCGCAATCAGATATGGAAGCCATGTCAAATAATTTGAAAAAGACAAATGCGTATATCCATAAACGATACCATTTCCTGAAACATAAGGACTAATATATCCTTCACTCGTATTTCCCATCACATATTCCATCTGCTGTACAATTGAATCCAATCGTATTGGAAAATTAATGCATGGCACCACAAGAATCAGACAAGCTAAAATCAACGCAACCCATTCTATCCACGTTTCATTCGGATTATCCTGGCTTGAAAACACCTTAGCTTTCTCATTGCGCATCAACACAAAACTAAAGGAAAGCACAAGAAAGAAACTCATCACAAAGATGGATGGTGTAAACAGTTTCGTGATAAAGTATATCGCAAAAAATCCCATCAAGCCCAGCAGAATCATAATTTTAGAAAGCAGTTCAGAGCGAACAACCTGCCACTCATTCAGCTTGTTCTGATAAGAAACATTCACTGTTTCCACTGGTTTTTCAGGTTTTTTGCCATTCAACAGATCATCCAGGCTGATTTGAAACAACTTGGATAATTCAATAAGCGTAGCAGTTTCAGGATAAGCTTCATTTCGTTCCCATTTTGAAACAGTCTTATTGGTGACATGAAGCAGATCTGCCAGTTGCTGCTGCGTCCAGCCTTTTTCTTTTCTTAATGTTTGAAGAAGTTCACCAAACTTGTTTTCCATGAAATCACCTCTTTTCTATCTCCATAATAACAATTACAGAATCGACTACAACTCAACACCGGTAGAAAAGAGTCTATTTTAAGTAGAATTCTACCAAAAAGTGATTATTTTGTATTCTGTTCTTCTGTTTTTTCAGATTTTGCTTCAGGCTGTGGGACAGTCTGATTTGCCATTTTAGCTCTTTGTCTCATCTGCCATTGTCTGCCTCGAATGCAGCGAATCATTCTTACATCGCAATGGTTAGGACACATAGGACATCTTGTTACAGTTTCACTCATATCAATTTCCTCTTTTTTCTTTATTATATCAAAGAAAAAAAGACAATGAAGTCTAATAATTGTTCTTCATTGCCTTTTCAATTTCTCTTTGAGCATCTCTTTTCTTTGAAGCTTCACGCTTGTCTGCGTTATCCTTCCCTTTCGCCAGTGCAATCTCAAGTTTTGCACGGCCTTTGCTCAGATACAGACGTACTGGCACAATCGTATAGCCTTTCAGCTTTACTTTGTTTTCCAGTTTCATGATTTGAATCTTATGCAGAAGCAGTTTGCGTTCTCTGGTTTCATCATGATTGAAACGATTGCCATGGTCATAGGCAGAAATATGCATTTCTTTAATATAAGCTTCATGATTAATGAAACTGATATAAG
>JAFYOL010000054.1 GCA_017560205.1 Erysipelotrichaceae bacterium
AACAATCAGTTTTTTTCTATTCATTGCATCACCTGATTCAATGTATGAAACTAAAAAAAAGATAGAACTATAGTTCTACCTTTGAAGAAACAATGTTCATCTGGAAAATGCATCTGCACTGAGTATCAAAAATCGCTGCATCTGCAGTCGTGTAATATGACAATTCACCTGTTCCTTCTGATACCAATTCAAGTGTCATCTGATTTGATTCATATGCCGGACAGCCCAGAATCTGTTCAAAAGCCTCTTTATAGACTGGAAAATGCGTACATCCTAAAACAACTGCATCAACTTGATGGACATAAGGATGAAGTTGATTGTTAAGTCCTTCAATCACAATGTCTCTATCTGTCAAGTTTTCTACATCACTGCATAAATTCGGTAAAGCCAGTGACTCAACTTGCAAAGATGGATAAAGTTTAATCAGAGTTTTTCCATAGACACCAGAAGCAACAGTAAATGGTGTAGCGCACACCAGCACTTTCTGAATCTTAGAATCAGAAAGCTGTGCACAAGTAGGCTCAACAACACGTTCAATGCGAATGCTTTGATCCAGGTCCTGAGGTTGAATACAACTGATTGTATTGCAGGCAAACAGAATTGATTCAGCACCTTGATTTTTCAACCACTGAATGTCCTGATTAACAATGTTCACCAGCTGTTCGTAAGTCTTATGCCCAAATGGAGAATGAATCTGATCAGCCAGAAATATAAAATCCTGTGCCGGATAACGCTGAATCAGATGTTTCATCATCAGCATTCCGCCTAACCCTGAGTCAAGAACCCCTATTTTACTCATGATTTACCTCAAATAAAGTTGACTGATTGAAATAAAGGTCTGCTGCAAGTTCGTAGCCTACATAACGCCAATGCCAAGGTCTTGCCTCTTTCTGCGTTACATGTTCTTTACCTTCTGGATATGTCTGGATAAATCCAAAACGATGAGCATTTTTTGTCAGCCATTCATATTGTACAGTTTTATTAAACTGACTTTGTTCAACATCTTTTACCACAAAATCAAGTGCAGTTCCCAGCTGATGTTCACTGTGACCTGGTGCATCAACTTCAAGAACACCGCCTGAATTTTCATAAAGTGCTGTCTGTTGGTCATAAGTCAGATAACCTGCCTGAACCAGCAAACCACCACATGTCATACCATTGTCCAGTTCAGATTCAATCGCAATGCACATGGCTTTAATCGGTTCTACAAGCGCATCAGATGCAATAACAGGTTCTGATGTTGTTGAAGGAAGTGAGGCAATCGCAATCGCATTAAAGAGAATTCTTGAAGACAAGGTATGTTCATCATCGACAATCGCATTCAGGTCATACGGATTATCCACTAAGACAGAAGTCGGATGATATGAATCCCCCTGTTCAAGATAACGGACAACAGAATCAAAATCATAATTCAACAGAAGATGAACCAGCTCATCCATTGTCATTCTTTCACGGGCAAGCTCAACAATATAAACAATGTTTTGATCATTCAAGTACCAGATTGAATTCCTTACCTGTTTGTAAAACGCAATATGATAAATTGAAAATCCAGGAGTACCTAAATAGTGAGTAAATTCACTCGGTGCGATTGAATATTCGATAATATAAGAAATCTCATCATTTGTTAAATATTCATCAATCAAAGCGCGAGCCTGTGGATCTTCATAAGGATAACGGGAAAGACGATCATACTGAAGGTTCATAATCCCTATACAAAATGCAGCCAAAAGTACTACACTGCTTACAAAAAGGAAACGTTTGGTTTTCATCATAACCACCTCTTTTAAAGTATAGCATAAATCAACTCTGTCAGATACAAGAAAGTCC
>JAFYOL010000001.1 GCA_017560205.1 Erysipelotrichaceae bacterium
ATTTGAATGATTTGTTTGAAAAGATGCAGATGAATCATGCTTCAACGTATTACATTGATGAAAACAAGGATTCAATCAATGATGTGATTTCTGTTTCACAATTGATTGGTTCATTGGAAAGCTATGTGTTTACTCAGGCAGAGTTTGGTTCCAATGCGTTGTTGATGCTGGCATTGTCGATGAATGAAAGTGCATTAGGAAACAGTTCTTTGGCTTATCGCAGAAACAATCTGTTTGGGCATGCAGCGTATGACAGTGATGTGGAAGGGAATGCAAAACGTTATTTGTCTGTACAGAACAGTGTAATCTCACATGCGCGCAATTACATTTCATTGGCTTATTCCAATCCAGATAAGTATATGTATCATGGGTCTTTCTTTGGTGATAAAAACAGTGGTATGGGGGTCAGTTATGCATCTGATCCATATTGGTCAGAAAAAGCTGCACAGTATGCTTTTCAGTTGGATGAGATGCTGGGTCAGCGTGATTTAAACAAAGAAGCTTTAGCAATCGTTACTGATAAGAAGATAGTCTTGTATGATGATCATTTTAAAGTGATAGATACAGTGGATTATACTCCTTTGATGTCTTTTGTGATTGTGGATGAAATGGATGGTTTTTATCGTGTTCAGCTCGATAAAAATGAGTTTACTTTGAATGATCAGTCTGGCAGTTATGATTTTATTAAAAACACTGCACTGATTAAGAAATCAATCGTTGATATAGTTTTGAATGAACAGAATCTTCATGCAAAGGAAGTGGATGTCGTTGTGTTTGATGCCAATGGCGGGCTGTTTGTGGATGGCACAGATATAAAGATGCTTCAGTTTGAAAAGGGCTCAGATGTGATTTGTGAGCTTCCTGTTATGAATGATGCAATCTTTGATCATTGGATACAGATATCAGATACATCTTATGAGGCTGTATATCGCAAGATTGATTCCATTGAGATGAATACTTTGCCTGATCAGGTTGTTGAATTGAATGTACCTCTTTCTGTTGAAGATGGAAACATTAAGGTCAATTATGCGGATGGCTCATCAGAAATCGTTGATTTAAATATGTCTATGGTCGGCGGTTATGATTTATCAGTTGCCTCTGATCAAAGTGTTACAGTTACGTATGGTGGTGCATCAACATCTTATCCACTTCATGTCAGTGATGATCTGGATCAGGTACGTAATGAAATCTTTAATCGTATCGATGTACTTTTAGAAAGTGATGCTGTTTCTGCATCTGAATGCAATGAGCTAAAGAAACTGATGCAGAAAGAATTTTATCCTGTACTAACAATGAATCAGATTCGCAAACTGGATCAGATTTACGAGAACTTCTTTTCAAAAGATCTCTCAACAATCATAACGGATGATGAATTTGATCTGCAGATCAGTGGTCTTTATCTTTCTTTGAATGAATCAGAGAAAGAATCATTGTTTGGTGATGTACTGGAAATCGATATAGCGAAGAAATCAGTCAATGAGAAACTGGTTGATACAGTGACTGCACAAGGATGGACGATTGAATCTGAATTTGTCATTGAAATGATGCACAATGGAAGTCCTGCAGAAAGTGATGGACCATTGGTGTTCTCAATCCTAAAACCAGATCAGTTGAAAAAGAAATGGGCGGTCATGACGCTTGTGGATGATGAAGTTGTACAGTGTCAGACTTTGACTTATCAGTCCAGACTCTGTTTTAAAAGCTATGATTCAACTGAATATGTACTAGTCTTTAAAACAAGTGTCAATGAATCCTATAATCTGGATATCGAAG
>JAFYOL010000055.1 GCA_017560205.1 Erysipelotrichaceae bacterium
ATTTTCTTTTAAGAAAGCACACAGCTGTTCTTCACTATAATGAATGAATCCTACCATCACTGGAACAGGATCAATCTGAACTGCAGGATCATCCAGGTTTTCTGGCTTTTCCAGTACTGCAACACGCTGGTCAACTGGATTGATCATGTAGCTCTGAATACGCTCAAACTGTTCATTTGAGATTTCACCAGTGACCACAATCAACTTTGCACAGCGAACTTTTACATTCTTTTCGCCTGTCAAAAGCTGAAAACACTGTTCGCAGGCATCCGCTCTCTGGTCATACTGACCAGGCAGATATTCTACCGCAAAAGCCTGAGAACGCAGGTTCAAAGGATAATCTTCTCGGTAAACTTCATCTACCATAGGTTCACTTAAAATTGTAGGAATTCCTTCTTCAAGAACTTCAAGAGAAACACCTTGTACATCATAACGATTCACAACTCTGATGTTTTCAACATCAATCTTCAGCTGTGTTTTTACATTTTCCAGAATTTCTTTTGCTTCTACCGCAAAATCAGCTCTTTTTTCTACATAAACACGATATACCTGATTCATTTTATCCCCCTACATCAATCCAATATCAGTACGGTAAACTTTACCTTCAAAATCAATTTTTTCAGCAGCACGATACACTTTTGCACGAGTTTCTTCAAGATCTGCACCCAGTGCACAGATATTCAAGACACGACCACCATTTGTCACGATGTTGCCATTTACTTCTTTTGTTCCGGCATGGAAAATGATGACATCTTCTGCATCATTGAGTCCTGAAATCACTTTACCTTTTTCATAGCTTCCAGGATATCCATTGGAAGCCAGTACAAGACATGCTGCATGTTCCTGTTTCCACTTCACATCCACTGTATGGAGCTTCTTTTCGGAAACAGCCTTCATGATTTCAAACAGATCACTTTCTAAACGAAGCAGAATTGACTGTGTTTCTGGATCTCCAAAACGAACATTGAATTCCAGTACTTTCGCTTGCATATTTTCAATCATCAGACCAATGAAGACAACACCACGATAATCCATGTTGTCTTTTTTCAGACCTGCCATAAATGGATCTAAAATATCTTTTTTAATGATTTCATCCATCTGAGGCAAAAATGGGTTTGGACTTACTGTACCCATACCACCTGTATTGGGGCCTTTGTTGCCATCATAAATCTGCTTGTGGTCTTTTGCGCTGACCATAGGAACAATCGTATCACCATCAACAAAGCACAGCAGTGAACATTCAAATCCTGTTAAGAATTCTTCTAAAACGATGACATTTCCAGCATCACCCAAACTGCCCTCAAGCATCATTTCCTTCAGTGTTTCAACTGCAGTTGATTTGTCTTCACAAATCACAACACCTTTACCTGCCGCAAGACCAGAAGCCTTGATGACAACCGGATAGTCAAAACCATCCAGTGCATTCACTGCTTCATCATACTGATGAACTTCTACATATTTTGCCGTAGGAATACCATGACGAATCATGAAATCCTTAGAGAAAGCCTTGCTTCCTTCCAGTGTTGCAGCTTCTTTTGTAGGTCCAAACACTGTATGGCCATGTGCTTCCAGCAAGTCTGAAAGTCCCATGCAAAGAGGAACTTCAGGACCTACGACTGTAAAATCAATTTTATTATCTTCAACAAATTTTAAAATACTTTCCAGATCTTCTACACTTCCTGGATGGCAAGTACCGATCTGAGCGACGCCAGGATTTCCCGGAATCGCATGCAGTTCGCTGACTTTTGGGCTTTTATGAAGAGCGTATGCAATTGCATGTTCTCTTCCGCCGCTACCAATCACTAATACCTTCACAATGGCCTCCTAGTGTCTGAAATGACGATAGCCTGTAAAGACCATCGGAATCTTCTTTTCATTGCACAGATCGATGGAATCCTGATCTCTTACGCTTCCACCTGGCTGTACGATAGCGCTGATTCCAGCAGCTGCTGCAGTTGCTACACAGTCATTGAATGGGAAGAATGCATCAGATGCCAAAACAGCACCATTGAAATCCTTGTCAGGATTGTTGTGAATTGCATTTTCAAGTGCCCAGACACGAGAAGTCTGACCACCACCAATTGCCAGTGTTACACCATTCTTAACGATGCAGATGGCATTGGATTTCACATATTTAACAACCTTCATACCAAATTCCATATCAGAAATCTGAGCTTCTGTTGGCTGTGCTTCAGTGACCACTTTCAGTTCATTGATCATTTTTGTATTCAGCTGCTGTACCAGAACCTTGCCTTCCAGATACTTGATGTCATATTTTGCATCACGAGACTGCAGATTCTTCAGCTTCAGGATACGAAGATTTTTCTTGCCTTTCAGAACTTCCAGAGCATCTTCATCGAAATCTGGTGCAGCTACGATTTCAAGGAAAATCTTGTTCATTTCAACCGCAGTTGCTTTGTCTACTTTATAGTTGACCGCAACAATGCCGCCAAAAATAGACTGTGGATCTGCATTGTATGCCTTCATATAAGAATCATAGCCTGTTTCACCAATCGCAACACCACATGGTGTAGAATGCTTGATGGCTGCAGTGACAATCTGATCACCAAATTCTCTTACAACGGCAACAGCACCATACAGGTCATTGACATTGTTGAAAGAAATTTCTTTACCATGAAGCTGTTCATAGTCCAGAAGTGATGTCTGAACAAATGGATCTTCATACTTGTTGGCAGCCTGCTGTGAGTTTTCACCATAACGCAGGTGTTCAACTTTTTTCAACGAAATGTTCAATGTTTCAGGGAATTCATCTCCTACAACACCTGCAAAATAACGCGAAATCATCGCATCATATGCACCTGTTGTTGAATATGCCTTGTAAGCCAGATTCAAACGGAAATTATAATCATCCTGATTTGTTCTGATTGCTTCCAGTACTGCATCATAATCTTTCACATCGGTTACAATCAAAACATCTTTAAAGTTCTTCGCAGCACTGCGAATCATGCTTGGACCACCAATATCGATATTTTCAATCATATCTTCCATTGGTTTTCCTGCTTTTAATGCTTTTTCAAATTCATAAAGATTCACACACACCAGATCAATTGGCACAATACCGTGTTCCTTGACTGTGTTGACATGATCTTCAAGATCTCTTCTAAACAACAGACCTCCATGAACCATTGGATGCAGTGTCTTTACACGACCATCCAGCATTTCAGGAAAACCTGTTACATCATCAATTGGAATTGCTTTAACGCCTTCACTCACCAGTTTGTTCAATGTACCACCAGTTGATACAATCTCAAATCCCAGTGATTCCAAACCTTTACAGAATTCAACAATACCTTCTTTATTTGTTACAGAAACTAATGCTCTTTTCATTTGATTATTACCCTTTCCCCCACAACTTGAATGCGATCATCCGCAAATAAACCGACCGCTTTCGGTAAAATGCGATGTTCAACCTTCAATACTCTTGCCTGAATTTCTTCAGCTGTTGTCAAATCAGAAATATCAACTGCTTCCTGCAGAATGATTGGACCCCCATCCACTACTGTACTTACAATGTGAACAGTCGCACCACTTACTTTAACGCCTCTTTTTAATGCTGCTTCATGCACATGCAATCCATAGAAACCAGGACCACAGAACGATGGAATCAGAGATGGATGTATGTTGATGATGCGATTTTCATAACGGTTGATCAGTTTATCCGACACAATCGCCAAATATCCTGCCAGTACAACCAGATCAATGTCCATTTCTTCAAGACATTTAAGAATGAGATCTTCGTCTTTGATCCATTCTGCACGGATTCCAGCCATTCTTGCACGTTCAAGTCCATAAGCACTTTTGCGATTGGAAATGACCAGTTTCACTTCTGCATTGATTTCTTTAGCTGCACAGGCATCCATGATGGACTGTAAATCAGTTCCACCGCCTGATACAAGCACAGCGACCTTTAGCATAAGTCGATTCCTTTTTCACCAGCGATCACTTTACCAACAACGTAGCAAGTATCACCGGCAGCACGGATTGCATCCATTGCAGTATCCACATCTTTTGGCTCAACGGCAATCACCATGCCAAGCCCCATATTGAATGTGTTGTACATCATATCTGATGCAATACCACCCTTTTCTTCAATCAGTTTGAAGATAGCTGGTACTTCATAGCTGTTCTTTTCAATCATTGCACGAGCACCTTCAGGCAGCATACGAGGCACGTTTTCAAAGAATCCGCCACCAGTAATGTGGCTGCATCCCTTGATTGTTACATTTGCGTTTCTTACGTTTTTTAATGCCTTTACATAAATACGTGTAGGTTCCAGCAATGTTTCACCCAAAGTTCTGCCCAAGCAATCATAGTAAGTGTCCAATGATTCCTTGCTCATTTCAAAAACTTTGCGCACCAGTGAGAAACCATTGCTGTGAACACCGCTTGATGCAATACCAATCAGTACATCACCATCACAAATTGTTTCACCTGTAATCATGTCTTTGCGATCAACAACACCAACCGCAAATCCTGCCAGATCATAATCATCTTCAGGCATCAGTCCTGGATGCTCGGCAGTTTCTCCACCGACCAGAGCACATTCAGACTGTACACATCCTTCTGCAACACCACCTACGATGGTTGCAATCTTTTCAGGATAGTTTTTACCACATGCAATGTAATCCAGGAAAAACAGAGGTTCGCCTCCAGAGCATGCAATATCGTTGACACACATCGCTACTGCATCAATACCAATTGTGTCATGTTTATCCATGATGAATGCCAGTTTCACTTTTGTACCGCATCCATCTGTACCAGACAGAAGAATTGGATCTTCCATTTCTTTGACTTTTTTCATTGAAAAAGCACCAGCGAATCCACCCAATCCACCTAAAACTTCTTCACGCATTGTTCTTTTTACATGTTTCTTCATCAATTCCACAGACTTGTAGCCTGCTTCAATATCGACGCCAGCCTTCTTGTAATCCATTTTTTCTCCTATCTATATTTTTCAATCATAGTTTCATTCGCTTTTGTTGCATCCTCATGCATCTGAGCACGATGAGCCCACAGCTTTTCACGAATGTTTTCATGACGATTTCCTAAAATCTGAAGTGCCAGATAAGCTGCATTTTTTGCGCCATTGATCGCAACCGTTGCAACAGGAATACCGCTTGGCATCTGAACGATGGACATGAGTGCATCCATACCATCCAGAACACTTCCGCTAAGTGGTACACCAATCACAGGAATCACAGTCTGAGCTGCAACTACACCAGGAAGTGCTGCAGCCATGCCAGCTGCCGCAATGATTGCTTCTGTACCATTGTTGTTGCATTCTTCAATAAACTGAGCCAGTTCAGTGTGAGCACGATGAGCACTCAGGCAGCGAACTGCAGTTTCTACACCGTATTCTTTTAAAATCAAAATTGCTGGTTCTACTTTGTTCAAATCACTTGTAGAACCCATGACAACTGCAACTTTCATGCTAGCCTCCTAGAACAGACCGACGATTTCGCCGTCTTCTTTTAAATCCATATGATTTGCAGCAGGTACCTTTGGCAGACCTGGCATACGCATGATATCGCCACTGATAGCCACCAGGAATCCTGATCCTGCATTTGGAATCAGATCATTGATTGTCACCACAAAATTTGTTGGTCTTCCCAGCAAAGTAGGATCATCACTCAACGAATACTGTGTTTTTGCCACACAGATTGGTAAATTTCCCAACCCTTGAGCTTCATATCGTTTCAGTTTTGTCATTGCTTTTTTTGTCAGCATGACATCATCTGCACCATAAATTTCTTTTGCGATAGTTCTGATTTTTTCAGCAATCGGCAGATTCAAATCATAAATTGGCTTGAAATTGGATTCTTTTGTTTCCAGCACCTCAAGAACTTTTCCAGCCAGTTCAACGCCGCCATCAGCACCCTTAGCCCATACTTCAGACAGAGCTACATCAACACCTTTGGCATTGCAGATTTCACGAAGCAGATTCAGTTCAGCTTCTGTATCTGTTGGGAATGCATTGATTGCTACGACAGATGGAAGTCCAAACTTCGCAATGTTTTCAATGTGCTTTTCCAGATTTTCAATCCCCTTGCGCAATGCTTCCAGATTCTGCTGACCAAGTTCTTTCTTGTCCATTCCACCATGCATTTTGAGCGCACGTACAGTTGCTACGATGACAACTGCATCTGGTTTAAAGCCAGCCTGACGGCACTTGATATCCAGGAACTTTTCAGCACCTAAGTCAGCACCAAATCCTGCTTCAGTAATTGCATAGTCACCCAGTTTCAGCGCCAGTTTTGTAGCCATAACGGAGTTGCATCCATGTGCAATGTTGGCAAATGGTCCACCATGGACAAAGACTGGATTGTGATCCAATGTCTGTACCAGGTTCGGTTTGATTGCATCTTTCAAAAGCAGTGTAACAGCACCAGTAGCCTTGATATCATCAACAGTCACAGCCTGACCATCATATGTATAGGCAACAATCATACGACCTGCGCGAGCTTTTAAATCTTCCAATGAAGTAGCAAGACACAGAATACCCATCACTTCACTGGCAACCGTGATATCAAATCCATCTTCACGAGGAACACCATTCACTTTTCCGCCTAAACCAACAATGATGTTACGCAATGCTCTATCATTCAAATCAACACAGCGTTTCCATACAATCTGACGTGGATCAATGTTCAGCGGATTTCCCTGCTGAATGCAGTTATCCAGCATTGCTGCAATCAGATTGTTTGCAGTAGTAATGGCATGAATATCACCTGTAAAGTGCAGATTGATATCTTCCATAGGTACAACCTGAGCATAACCGCCTCCTGCTGCACCACCTTTCACACCAAAACATGGACCCAGACTTGGTTCTCTCATCGCAACAATTGCTTTCTTTCCCAGTTTGTTTAATCCCTGAGACAGACCAATCATTGTTGTTGTCTTACCTTCGCCTGCTGGTGTTGGATTAATAGCAGTTACCAAAATCAGCTTTCCATCTTCATTGGCTTCTACTTTCTGCATTGTTTCCAATGAAATTTTAGCTTTGTATTTTCCGTATAATTCTAAATCATCTTCGACCAAACCAAGTTTTCCTGCAACTTCCTTGATTGGCTGCATCTGCGCCTGCTGCGCAATTTGAACATCTGTCAACATAATCTCTCATTCCTTCCCATCAATTCAAAATGAACAGAGTTTTAAATATCAAACAACAATTCGACATAACTTGGAATCGGCCACAGTTTTGCATCAACTCTAGTTTCAATTGCATCTGTGACATAACGTAATTCATTCATTGAATTCACAAGTCGATCCCTTGCGATCAACGCCTTGTATTCCACATCACCTCTTGTTGAGCGATAAGAATCCAATGCATTTTCAAGTTTTTGAATTGCTTGTTTCATTCTTTTTACCAGTGCACTTAATTCTTTAGTGTCTTCAGCAATAAAATCCGCCTCGATGTTTGCTGAATTCAGTGAATTAACTGTATCAGCCATCTGCTTCAAATATTGAACGGCCACTGGATAAAGTTCATTCTTTGCCATTTTCAGTGCAGTTGAAGCTTCAACATGCACTGTTTTTGCATAATTTTCCAGCAGAATATGATGACGAGAAATAATCTCTTCTCTGCTGTAAACTCCTAAGCTTGAAAGCATCTGTACATTTTTCTCATCAGTAAAATGCTGCAGTGCTTCAACTGTTGTTCTACGATTTGGCAGGCCTCGCTTTTCAGCTTCTTTCTGCCATTCTTCAGAATAACCATCACCTTCAAAAATGATGCGTTTATGATTCTGATAATATTCTTTGATAATATCTAATGCTTTTTTACCCTGTTTGATCTGTTCAGCCATCTGATTCATTTCATAAGCCAGAATTGCATTCAACATTGTATTTGACCCTGCAATTGACTGAGAAGACCCTACAGCACGGAATTCAAATTTATTTCCTGTCAGCGCAAATGGAGATGTACGATTGCGATCTGAATCATCTTTTGAGAAATCAGAAACAACTGCAACACCAGTATTGAAACGTTCT
The DNA here is from genome assembly GCA_017560205.1 of Erysipelotrichaceae bacterium. Taxonomy (GTDB): domain Bacteria; phylum Bacillota_I; class Bacilli_A; order Erysipelotrichales; family Erysipelotrichaceae; genus RGIG1896. Next base: position 8,011 of record JAFYOL010000055.1, read on the forward strand.
TTATGAACTTCTACCATTTCTCGATCATTCAAAATCGAATCAAACACTCTATTGACTTCTGATCCCAGCACCATGGAAATGATGGCAGGCGGTGCTTCATTTGCCCCTAAGCGATAATCATTTCCTGCAGTCGCAACTGTCAATCGCAATAAATCCGCATATTCATCAATACCCTTTACAAGACATGCCATAGTAGCCAGAAAAGGAAGGTTGTTGACTGGATCAGTGCCTGGTTTAAACAGGTTAATACCAGTATCAGTCACAACGGACCAGTTGTTGTGTTTTCCGCTTCCATTAACACCTGCAAATGGTTTTTCATGCAAGAGACATCGTAATCCGTGTTTCTTTGCAATGTCCTGCATCAGCTGCATCATCAAGTGATTGTTGTCAGTTGTAATGTTCACATCACGATAAATGCAGGCAACCTCATGCTGAGCAGGAGCCGCTTCATTGTGCTTTGTCTTGCTTGGAATACCATATTTCCACAGTTCTGCATCCAACTCTTTCATAAATGAAGCCACTTTACGCTTTAAGCTTCCAAAATAATGGTCATCCATTTCCTGCCCTTTTGGAGCATGAGCACCAAACAATGTTCTTCCACACAGCTTTAAATCCATGCGCTTCTGATAATGCTCATCGGCAATCAGGAAATATTCCTGTTCAGCACCGACATAAGAACGAGCACCTTTCACTTCATTTTCTCCCAATAACGGCATCAAATTAGCGACTGCTTTGGATAACACATCACATGACTTCAGAAGCGGTGTCTTCTTATCCAATGCTTCACCATTGTAGGAGCAGAACACCGTAGGGATAAACAATGATCCATCCTTTACAAAGGCTGGTGATGCGCAATCCCATGCAGTGTATCCTCTTGCTTCAAACGTTGCACGCAAGCCCCCACTTGGAAAACTTGATGCATCGGACTCTCCTTTACGAAGAGCTTTTCCACTGAATTCCAGTGTCACCTGATTGTCACGCAGTTCCAGAAAAGAATCATGTTTTTCTGCAGACAATCCTGTCATTGGTGTAAACCAGTGAGTAAAATGGGTTGCCCCTTTTTCAAGAGCCCAGACTTTCATCGCATTAGCGATAACTGTTGCCACTTCCTTACTTAACGGTTCATCATTTTTTATGCATTCCTTAAATGCATTGAATGTTGAATTGGGCAAGCGATCACGCATAACCTCTTCACTGAACAAATAACAGCCGTATTCATTTAAGATTTCGTTGTCGCTCATGATTGTTCACCTACTCTTCCCCATTCCAGCAATAAGTACACAATTTACATTTATCAATCCCAATTGCTTCAATCAGTTCTGAAAGCTTGACGAATTTCAATGATGTGAAGTTCAGTTTCTGACAGATCACATCCACCATCTTCTGATGTTTTTCACTGTTTTCATCAGCATATTCTTTCAGTGTCTCAAGATCAATCTCATCTTTTTGTTCAAGTTCACAGATCACACGACGTGAAAGCAGTGCAAGTTCACTTGATGAACGAGAGAAATTCAAGTATTTGCATCCAAACATGATTGGAGGACATGCAGGACGCACATGAACTTCCTTAGCTCCTGAGTCATACAGAAACTGTGTAGTTTCTCCCAACTGTGTTCCACGTACGATAGAATCATCAATCAAAAGCATGCGCTTATCTTTAATCAGTTCCTTAACCGGAATCAGCTTCTTACCCGCAATCAGTTTACGTTCTTTCTGATTCTGAGGCATAAAGGAACGTGCCCATGTTGGCGTATATTTGATAAATGGACGACCAAACGCAAAATGTTTTGCATTGGCATAACCGATTGCAGGCGCAGTTCCACTATCTGGAACACCTGCAACCAGATCAACTTCAACATCATCACGCTGAGCCAGAAGTTCACCACAACGGTTGCGAACCAATTCTACGTTCTGACCTTCATATGTTGATGTTGGATAGCCATAATACACCCACATGAATGAACACATCTTCATTTCTTCACGAGCTTCTTTCAGCACCGTAAAAGAGTCAGCAGTTATATAAGCAATTTCTCCAGGACCCAGATCTTTTACATGTTCATAACCCAGATTCATATATGCACTGGATTCAAAAGTTGCACAATAAGCATCTTCTTTCTTAGCGATAATCAAAGGCATACGACCATAACGGTCTCTTGAACAATAAATACCTTCTTTTGTCATCACCAGAACACTCATTGAACCTTCAACAACTTCCTGAATATGAAGCAGACCTTCACAGATAGAAGCTTTCTGACTGATCAATGCAGCCATCAATTCAGTCACGTTGATTTCACCATTGCTCATTTCTGAGAAATGAGTTGCTCCATGACTGAAACAGCTTTTTTTCAGTTCTGGAATATTCTTTACACGACCTACAGTTGTGATCGCAAAAGAACCTAAATTTGAAGAAAACAACAATGGCTGAGGCTCATAATCAGAAATACAGCCAATCCCAAGATTTCCTTTAAATGTATCAATTTCTTTTTCAAATTTTGAACGAAATGGTGCATTTTCAATATTATGAATTGAGCGACGGAAACCCTGCTGTCCATAAACACCAAGTCCTCCGCGTCTTGCACCCAAATGTGAATGATAATCTACACCAAAGTAAAGATCTGATACACAGTCTTTCTTAGAAACCACTCCAAAAAATCCACCCATAGATTTTCCCCCTAAATATACAATACACAACAAAAGCCCTGTAGTAAATGCAGGGCTAAGCTATTAACGATTTAAAATTAATTTTGTTAATTCGACTGGATCAACAATCTGACCGTCTTTATAAACTCGCATGTTCCCCGATGCGATTTCGTCGATCAAAATAACTTCATTGTTGTTGTATCCGAATTCAAATTTGATATCCCACAGATCCAGGCCGATAGACTTCAAATCATCAGCTACGATGCGTGTAATCTTTAAAGTCTGTTCCTTCATAGAAGCAAACATTTCTTCACTCATGACACCTAGAGCTGTCAAACCTTCCATTGTTACCAATGGGTCACCCTTTGCATCATTCTTGAATGTGCACTCAACATAGCCACCTTCCAAGACAGTGCCATTTTCAATATATTCACCATAACGGCGGATAAAGCTACCAGTAGCTACCAGACGGCAGATTACTTCCAGCCCATGTCCGAAAACAGTTGCAGGCAGAACTTCCATTGTTGCTTCTTCAACATTTGCAGCTACATAATGAGTCTTGATCCCTGCTTCCTTCAACAATTCAAAATAATGAATTGATGTTTCCAGATTTGCACGACCAATTCCTTCAATCGTCAAACCTACAGTATTTTCTCCTGGATCAAACACTCCGTCTTTTCCAGTACAATCATCTTTAAACTTCAGTAATACATTACCATTTTCAAGCTTGAATACATCTTTAGTCTTACCAGTATAAATCTTTTCCATAATTTCCTCCTGTACTATGGAAGGACTATTGAGCACAACAGAAAAAACTTCTGCCAAATAAACAGAAGTTCAATGAAAAAGTTTCATCGTAGTCACGCCATTAGGTGGCATGGTAGAAACGCTTTCACCAAATCTGAAAGTATATACGATAGTCCAATAAACTTTAGACTGTCCTATTATATCGAAAAGACCAGGTAAAGTAAATATAAATACAAAGATTCTATTTGTGTATTTTTACACAAGAAAATAGCACCTGGAATTCCTATTTAAAAAAAAAGCTCATCTTTTCAGATGAGCTTTAGGCATTAATTTGTATAGTTATCGAAATATCCCTGAACCAGAACAATTGGTGTACCCTTGTCTCCTGATCCGCTTGTCAAATCACAAAGTGATCCAATCAAATCTGTCAACTGACGTGGTGTTGTACCCTGTGATGCCATGTTTCC
>JAFYOL010000056.1 GCA_017560205.1 Erysipelotrichaceae bacterium
GTAAGGAGGGGAATGTGAATGTTAAGTAAAAATATTAAAATAGATTTACATATTCATTCCAAAGCAAGTGAATATAAAGAACCTAAATATGAAAATGGTTTATCAATGGTCTTCTTTTTTGTCGCAAGAGAGACCTTGACCACTAACTTTTCGCAAGATTAGTTCTATCCTTGCCAAAAGTGGAGATGTCTTCACTAAAAATACATTGAATTGCAGAAGGAATGACGAAAAGAAAAGGATAAAGATTTTTGCACTGATGAAACTAAAAAGGAAATGACGGGATATGAAAAAACTCTTTTATAAGAGGTTTTATTTTGTTTTAAATTTAGTAGACATTAATAAATCAAATGATATAATAGGTGCATTATTATTTTTTAGAGGGATTCACATGGAACGTTTTTTTAAGCTTTCTGAAAGAGGGACGACAGTAAAAATTGAGTTTATTGCTGGGATGACTTCTTTTTTCGCAATGGTGTATATTCTGATGGTAAATGCCACAATGTTTGCCAATCCATTCGGTGATGGTTCCAATCCGTTGGGGGTATCGTATGGAGCCATTTATATTGCTACTGCTATTTCTGCAATTGTTTCTACGACTGCAGCTGGATTGATTTCTAACCTGCCACTTGTTATGGCCAGTGGCATGGGCTTGAATGCTTTCTTTGTCTATACGGTCTGTCTTGGTTTTGGTCTGTCCTATGCCAATGCATTGGTTCTGATTCTGGCAGAAGGTCTGATTTTTATTCTTTTGACAGTGACTGGTTTAAGAAAGAAAATCTTTGAATCTTTGCCGGATGCAGTCAGAGTTGCGATTCCTGGTGGGATTGGTCTGTTTATTGCGCTGTTGGGACTTCAGAATGCAGGACTGGTTGTGCCTAATTCATCAACATGTGTTGATTTGGGTTCATTTAATCTGTTGACTCAGGATTGGTGTACAATCATGCCGATGGTTGTTACACTGTGCACATTTCTGGCCATTGTTATCATGAGTCGTAAAAACATTCGTGGTGCAGTTCTGATTGGTATTTTAGGTGGTATGGGGCTGTATTATCTGCTGGGCCTGACTGTTGATGGATTCTATTCTACATTTGAAATTACTTTGGTCAGCCCTGTTCAGGCTTTTAGTGAATTTACTTCTCAATCTTTGTTTATGGTCTTCAAAAAAGGTCTGGATTTCTCTGATTATATTGAAGTACATGGCAGTGCCAATCTGATGTTGACTATCTTCACTACTGCACTGGCATTCTGTATGGTGGATATGTTTGATACACTTGGAACTTTATATGCAGCATGTGAACGTGCTGGTCTGATGGATGAAAATGGAGATCCGGTCAACATGAATGGTGGAATGCTTTCTGATGCGATTGGCACAACAATTGGGGCTATCTGTGGTACTTCTACTGTCACTACATTCAGTGAAGTGAATGCAGGTGTTGCGGCAGGAGGACGTACAGGTCTGACTTCTGTGTTCTGTGGCTTAGGTTTCTTTATTGCGATGTTCTTAAGTCCGATTGCTCAGCTGGTACCTAGCTGTACAACAGCTGCCGCTTTGATTTATGTTGGGTTTCTGATGCTGGTCTCTGTTAAGAGCGTTGACTGGGATGATTTAAAGGTGGCAATTCCATCTTTCCTGACTTTAATCATGATGCCATTTACATACAACATTTCTTATGGGATTGCATTTGGTTTGATTTCTTATATCATTATCAATGTCTTCTTGGGTGATATCAAGAAAATCAAAGGCAGTTCATGGGTTATTGGTGTTCTGTTTATTGCGATGCTTCTTTTAACACATTAAGAAAGATGAATAAATGTTGAATTTTGAGTATTTGCAATTCGAAGAAATTACAATGAGTGCTTCCGTAAATACTCATGTTCATATAAGTTTGCAGTTTAAAGGAGAGTTTTATGTTTGAGGTTGCGTTAGGGAATATGTGCTGTCTACTGGGAATGTTTTTGGACTCATACAGCTCATCAAAGAAAACGAAAAAAGAAATTCTGTTTTTTCAGAGCATCAGCCAATTCGTATGGGGAATGAGTTCCATCTTTCTTAAAGGATACAGTGCTTCAGTTCAGAATTTTGTAACAATAATTCGAAATATCTTTGCATTAAAAGCAGAACCTTCCAAATTGATTCAATGGGGAATTATCCTTGCAGGAGTTGTCTTAGGTGTTCTATTCAACAATCGTGGCTGGATTGGATGGTTGCCTATTGCAGCTAATCTTGAATATTCAATTTGTGTGTTCTATATAAAAGACAATGAGAAATTAATTAAGGTTTCATTTCTCATGAGTGTGCTTCTTTTTATGATTTTTAATGTATACATTATGAATGTCGTAGGAACAATTACCAATTTATTTGTTATTGCTTCGTATGTATTCAATCTTATCAAAAAAGACAAATAAGACAGAATGGCGAATCATCATTGATGATTCGCCATTTTCTTTATTTTACGAAATCTTCTCTCATTGGTGTGAAGATATCCAGAAGAATGCCTTCTTTCAGGCAGACACAACCGTGAATGACACCATCTTTTTTCAGCATGGTATCACCAGGATTAACGACTTTTTTTACACCATCAATTTCGAATTCAAACTGTCCAGACACGACGTAAGTAATCTGAGTGTGTGGATGAGAATGCAGTGACCCAACACCACCTGTTTTAAAGTGATTTTCTACTGCCATCAGTTTATCCGTGTAAGCCAGAATCTTTCTTTCAACACCTTCACCACATGGGACTTTTTCTACGTCATGATTAAATTTCCATCTCTGATTCATGATAAACCTCCATCATTGTTGTCTCTATTTTAACATAAATAAAAGACTAAGGTTACCCTTAGTCTTTAAATGTGAGATAGACAGGAAGTCCAATCAGGATACTTCCACCGATTATATTTCCGATTGTTGCAATCAGCATGTGAAGCGGAAGCAATGACCAGTCCATGCTTGAACCAAGCAGTGTCAGCCCCATTGTGAATGTACCTGCATTTGCGATGCAGTGTTCAAAACCTGGCAGAACGAAAGCCATAACGATGATGACCAGGAACACCAGCTTTGTCATGCTGTCCTGAATTTTCATACCAGCATAAGCACCTGCACAAACGATGAAGTTGCACAGGATAGCCTTAATGAATAATTCCATTAGATCAAAGTTCAGTTTTGCAGCAATTGATGAAGTCAGATATGTTGTCAGAGCATCTTTTAATGCACCACTGCTGATAAACAGAGTACAGATAATGGCAGAACCAACACAGTTTCCTGCATAACAGATTACCCATGCAGGAACAAGTTCAGTCAGTTTCTTTCTTTTTGTATAGACAGGCATAATCGTTGTAAAGCAGTTTCCTGTAAACAGTTCTCCACCCAGGAACACAATCAGGGCAAGACCGATACCAAATGATCCGGCAACCAGTGTTTTGGAAAGAGCGACATCATGCTGGAACAATGCTCCCAGTGAGAAAGAGAGAATTGCTGCAATGGCAAGATAAGCGCCTGCCATGCAGGATCTCATAAAGAATTTGAAAGGATTAGCTTTTGCCAGTTCAATTTTACCAATACCTGCTTTTGTTATATTTTCAATGTCATTCCACATAAAATTTCTCCTTATAAGCTTTACTATTGTAGTTCAACTTCATCAGAATGTAAAGAAAACAAAGTGAAAAGACGATGAAACATGGACTTCAACTCCAGAAGCGAGTATAATTTGAATGTATAGAAAAAGAAAGAAGAATTCTTATGGAAATTAAAAAAATTGTTTTAACAGGTGGGCCATGTGCTGGTAAATCTGAAGCTGCAAAATTGATTAAAGAAAAGTTCACTGCACAGGGCTATGTTGTGCTTTTTGTGCCTGAAACTGCAACTGAATTGATTTCAGGTGGTGTATGTCCATGGACGACAGGAACAAACCTGGATTATCAGATTGTACAGTGCAAACTTCAGCGTTTTAAAGAACAGATGTTTGATGAAGCTGTACGTACAATGCCTCAGGACAAATTCCTGATTGTCTGTGACCGCGGTATGCTTGACAACAAGGCTTATATGAGTGATGAAGAATTTGACAAGTGTCTGGAAGTTCTGGGCACAACAGAAGATGAAGTCAATGCTGGTTATGATGCCATCTTCCATATGGTTACAACTGCAAAAGGCTTGAAGGAATTCTACATCTTTGAAAACAATGTTGCTCGTTATGAAACACCAGAACAGGCAGAAGCTCTGGATGATGTTCTGATTAAGGCATGGTCAAAACATCCACATCACAGAATCATTGAAAACTGTGCAACTGTTGATGAAAAGATGAATCATCTTTTAAGTGAAATCAGTCAGTTCTTAGGATTAGAATAGGATAAAACCAGTACAAATGTACGGGTTATTTCTTGTTTCCAAGCTGCCAGAAAGCGACTGCACTGGCTGCTGCGACATTGAGTGAATCAACACCATGAGCCATCGGAATTTTGACGGTGTAATCACAATCTGCAATAGTACTTTTGGCAAGACCGTCACCTTCAGTTCCTAATACAATGGCCAGTTTTTCTTCATTCATTAATTCTGGATCATCAATAGAAACTGAATCATCACAAAGAGCCATTGCTGCAGTTTTAAAACCTAACTCTTTCAGTTCATTCAGATCATCAATCGTAGTCCATGGAATCTGGAATACAGTTCCCATCGCAACACGACTTGCACGACGATACAGAGGATCTGAACATCCTTTTGTAAGCAGTACAGCATCCATATTCAATGCGGCTGCACTTCTGAAGATGGCACCAATGTTGGTAGGGTTCATCACACTTTCAAGTACCGCAACACGTTTCGCATCTTTCAGAATTTCCTTTACGGGAGGAAGTTCTTTTCTTTTCATGGCACATAGTGCACCACGAGTCAACTGAAAGCCTGTCATCTGTGTCAGAACACTTAATTCAGCGGCATAGACAGGAACATCACCACAACGTTCAATGATGTCTTTTGCCTGTGTTTCAACATGTTTCTTTTCCAGTAACAGAGAAACAGGTTCATAGCCTGCATCCAGTGCACGACCTATGACCAGTGGACTTTCAGTTACAAACAGTCCCAGTTCAGGTTCATAATAGTGAAGCAGCTGAGCTTCATTTAAACGGGCATACATATCCAGTTCAACAGCTGAATATTCCGTAATTTCAATGATATTTGACATAAGGATTCCTCATTTCAGTACAATTATAGATTCTTTCAGAATACGTTGTCAAATGTGATATACTTAAAGAAAATGTGAGGGAAAATTATGGAATATAATGAAGTATTGAACTTGAGAAAAAGCATCCGCAAATATCAGGAGAAGCCAGTGGATGAAGCTCTGATTCGTCAAATGCTTGAAGCTGCAATTCTGGCACCATCATGGAAGAATTCACAGGTATCACGTTACTATGTGGCACAGAGTGCTGAAATGCGTGAAAAAGTGAATGCATGTCTTGCACCATTTAATCAGAACAATGTGCTCAATGCACCTGTACTGATTGTATCAACAATCGTAATGAATCGTTCAGGGTTTGAAAAAGACGGTACATCAACCAATGAACTGGGGAATGGATGGGGTTACTACGACTGTGGGCTTCACAACATGAACCTCATCAACAAAGCTGCAGAATTAGGTCTAGGTACACTGATCATGGGTATTCGTGATGCACAGTCTTTAAAAGAAGTGCTGAACATTCCAGAAACTGAATCTGTAGTCGCTGTGATTTCAGTGGGTTATCCAGATATTGACCCAGATCGTCCAAGACGCAAAGCAGTGGATGATATTGCGAAATTCATGTAGGTGGAATATGAAGATGATGAAACTCTTACTGGCACTGGTACTGGCTTTGGCAATGTGTGGCTGTGGTGCTTCAGATACAACAGCTTTAGAAAATAAGATTGCCAAGCTCGAAAAAGAAAATGCAGAATTAAAGGCACAACTTGCCAATCAATCGACATCAAGTATTGTGGATAACACAACGACGACACAGACAACCATTTCATCTGATTATGAAATAGGTTTGAATGAAACAGTGAGTGTGGGTGAGTTGATGGAATTCACTCTGACAAGTTCACAATGGACAGAAGAAATTCTGCCTTCCAATACCTCAGGAGCATATTCTTATTATGGTGATGAAGAGCAAGAAAAGTATTTTGTTGTGACAGGAACTCTCACAAGCTATGCAGCTGAAACGTTTGATATTGAACGTTGTTCCAGCATCGAACTGCTGATCAATGACAAATACAAAGTTTCTGCAGTCATGACTTGTGAAGAAAATGATGGTACTGGTTTTAATGAAGATATCAAATCATTGCAGACATTGAATATGGTCATCTATGCTAAAGTGTCTGATCAGCTGCAGGCTGCTGCTGAAAAAGTACAGGTAACAATCAAAATCACTACAGATGAGTCAAGAGTCACAAACCGTTTTGATGAAGACTATTCCTACGAAACATATACAATTCAATTCTCCAATTAAACAAGAAACCCGACATTGTCGGGTTTTCATTTATTTAAAGTAGACAGATTCTCCAGCAATCATTGTATATCTGCAGTTAAGATTTTCATCCAGTAAAATCATATCTGCATCTTTGCCGATTTCAAGGGAACCTTTTGTATCGAAGACACCTGCAACTTTAGCAGGGTTCATGCAGGCCATGTGAACCAGATCATTGATTGTACAATCTGTGTATTTCTTCATGTTCTGGATGGCATCAATCATGGTGATGCAACTTCCTGCAATGCGCCCTGTTTCAATGACTTGTACTGTGCTTCCTGTTTTTCGGCAGTTCAGCAGTGAGAATTCATATTCACCATCCGGCATGCCTTTTCCAAGCATGGCATCTGTAATCAACACAATCTGATCTGCACCCATGATTTTCCATGTGGCACGTACTGTATCCGGATGCGTATGGAAACCATCCACAATCAGTTCACAGTAGGCCTGTGGATTTAAAATTGCTGCAGTGACTGCACCAGGAGCACGATGCTGATGCTGAGTCATGGCATTGTACAGATGAGTAAATCCAGTCACACCCATGTCTAATGCTTTCTGTGCTTCATCGCATGTTGTAGCAGTATGACCAATCATCAATGTAATACCTTTATCCAAAGCTTCCGGAATAAACTGATCCATTCCTTTTCTTTCAGGGGCAATGGTCATAATCTTTAAACATCCACCTGATGCTTCAGACATCTCATTCAGTTCATTTAAATCAGGATCACGCAGATACGTATCATCCATCAATGCTTTATATTCCTTTGAAAGATATGGACCTTCAGAGTGCACACCTAAAAACAATGAAGCATGTTCTGGCTGCTGTACCATACGGTACTCATCCAGTAAAGCACACAGTTCATCATGAGATACCACTGTCAAAGAAGCCATGAAGCCTGTTGTACCTTCCTGTACCAGACCTTTGGCGACTACATCAATGGAAGTCTGAGGATCACGGATAAAGTCATAGCCATAACTGCCATGCAGATGAATATCAATCATCCCTGGCAAAAGATACTGTCCATCCCCCTCAACAATGCCATCTGTTTCTGGAAGTTCAGAGCCTTCATGATAAAAGGCTTTGATCTTTCCATCTTCTACCAGGACACTTCCTTTAAACAGTGTTCTATCATCAGGGACAATCGTACAGTTTTTAATCAGCGTACTCATGGATAAATTCCTCAAGGATTTTCAGTGATGCACTTGTGCCGATGCGTTCAGCACCTGCTTCGATCATCGCTTTGCATGTTTTCCAGTCGCGGATACCGCCAGCTGCTTTAACTTTAACTGCATCACCGACAACACTCTTCATCAGCTGTACATCTTCCAGTGTTGCTCCACCTGTACCGAAACCAGTGCTTGTCTTGATGTAGTCTGGTTTGACAATCAGTGCAATTTCAGAAAGCTTTCTGATTTCATCTTTAGTCAAGTAGCAGTTTTCAAAGATGACTTTGCATGGAACATTGTATTTATGGCACATTGCAGTAATCTGTTCCATTTCTGACTGAATATAATCCCAGTTTCCATTTTTCAGTTCAGTCTGGTTGATCATATAGTCAATTTCATCTGCACCATTTTTAATCGCATCTTCAGTTTCAAAGACTTTAACTGCAATCGTCGTCTGTCCTAAAGGGAAACCAATGGCAGCACCAACATGGATGTTTGTGTCTTTCAAGAGTTCTTTGCACAATTTAGACTGACATGAATTGACCGCAACCATCGCAGTACCGATGGAACGTGCTTCATCACACAGTTTCTTCATTTCTTTGTAGGATGCATCTGCTTTAAGGTATGTGTGGTCAAACATAGCCGCAAGAGTTGTTTTGTTCAGGTTCATAAAGGAATCCTCCATTTTTATCACATCTATTATAACAAATATAACAAGATAGTGACGAATTATTCTAATTCGTCATTTTTATCATCTTAACGATGACCCAGTCTGTATCTTGCCAGACCAGTATCTTTCAACCATCTTACTTCCTGCTCGTAAGCCTTTTTTGAAGTCGATTTGTTGAAAGAATGTACTGTTAAGAATCATCACAAGTTCATCCTGTCTCAAAATATCCCATCTTCCAGTGAAATAAAGCCAGCACAGGTTGAAATGATTCCTTTTTGTACATCTTAAATGATATCTGTGTAACCACATCCTCTTCGTGTGATCACGTAAGATGCTGCCATATGGATACTTCATCCCATGGTCTTCATATACTTATCTTCTGCAATCCTGCTGGTATAAGCAGGATTGATTTCTTTTATACTTACTTTTTCTTTAATGCATCTGCTTTTGATACACTCTGTGATTTGCCTGTAGGCAAACTCAGATAAGATCTGATTCGATTTCTTGTTTCCATATCTCATCTGTGATTTCTTCATCTTGAAATCTAAGCTTTCTATCACGAATGGTTTGTTAGAGCGTACTGATTCAAGAACAGCTTCTTTCACTACGTTTCTGATGAGATGTTTTCTCTGATTTGTATTCTTACCTCTTAGCGGCATCTTGATTGTCTTGAGCAGTATACAGTTTCCATGTCTGTCTGTTTCGCATAAGGCAATATGATCTACATTGATATCGATTCCTACTGCCCCTGTACTACGATCGAACTCCACTGTTTCTACTGGCCTTTCTACTATCGCTCTAACGATGAAATAACCACCATGATCGATCAGATCATACTGTACTGCTTTACCAGGAGTGTTATGTGGAAGTTGTACTGCTTTGATGAGATATTCTGCATCATGATGAAACTTGATGTTCAATTTGATTTCTCTCTCTTCACTGCTGCATCTGTAGACAAGATATCCTTCATCTGCATGATAGTTGAACAGATTGTTGGAATACTTTCCTTGTCTTCTTCCACACACTGAAATCAGATGATTCCGTGCATGATGATATTCTTTATACCATTGTGCATGAGTCAACTCTTTTGTGTCTCTGGCTCTTGCAAGTTTCTTGCCACCAAAACAGCAATAATTCATTTTCCTGTTCATTCAGTTCCGAATAATAGAAACGATTGGACAACGTGACAGTTTTCATAACTTATCCCCCAAAGAAAGAAAAAGAAGAAGCCTTCAGCTAACACTCATCCATTCAATTGAAATATGTTATACCGAACACTTCTTCCAAGTTCACTTACAGTATAGATTAGAATTTCTTTCAAGTGAAGTCTTGTCTTTCTTTGTGAAATCTGTATCTATCATTGTGCGAATTTGATGCTTTTTAGCACTGACCATTACTGCTGATAGAACTTTCCTATAAAATAAAAAAACTCTGAATAAATCAGAGTTTAAAGCAGTAAAAGATAAATCCAGTGAGCACTGATACCAGCACACAGACCACCAATGGTATGAGCTAGAATGGATTTGCCAGTGAGCTCTGGGAATTTGAGCACAGACATCATTGCCACATGGGTTGAAAGATATCCGCTGTAGCACATGCACATGGCAGTAAAGACTGCGATATCATTGCCTGTTGCCATACCGGTTGATACCATGCCCGGAATCAAACCAATGGCAGCACCTGCAGATCCCAATGCAGTAATAGGAACTGCGATGCATTCAGCAGAAGTAAAGCCAAACAGAGGCTGAAGGATAAAATCAATCTTTGTCCCTAAATAAGGAAGAAGACCAATACCTTCATAAGCAGCACCTGTATAAACACCATTTGTAGCACTGTTTGTCAGCATCATCAC
>JAFYOL010000057.1 GCA_017560205.1 Erysipelotrichaceae bacterium
GAGAGACCATCATAGATCTTTTTAAGGATTCTAATTGATTTTGGAGCATTTTTATCAAGCTGAATGGCTTTTACACCACCTACGACTAAACCTAAGCCCAGCCCCAGGAATGTGCCGAGCAATGCAATAAGCAAAGTCGTACGAATGCCCAGCAGGATGCTGGGCCAGTACTTGATAAGAATGTTCAGACAGGTACTCAGAAATTCGAACATGATTATTCAGCTGCAGGCTGACGATCAGTTGCCTGCTGCATCATTGTATTTCTTTCATCCTGGGAGATAGTGTCCAACACAGCCTGAACCTTGTTCAGCAGTTCAGTATCAGACTTTCTTGCGGCGATTGATACAGTTGTATCAGCGATAAATCCGTTTTCACCATCGAATGTAACGATAGCCAGATCAGGGTTAGCTGCAACAACACCCAGAGCTACAGGCATTTCAGCAGTGATTGCATCAGCTTCACCAGTCTGAAGTGACAGGACCATACGAGGGTAAGATTCCTGTGGAGTCATGTGGTTAACGCCTTCGATCTGATCGATGATTTCATCATACAGAGTGTTCAGCTGTCCCAGTACGTTGTATCCAGCAAGTTCCTGAATGTTTGTGATGTTTGTCAGTTCGCTGTCAGCACGTACAACAACAACCATCTGGCTTTCATAATAAGGATTAGTGAAGTTAACAGCTTCAGCACGTTCAGGTGTAGCTGTCATACCAGCAATGATCAAATCGATATCGTTGTTGTTGAGGGCAGGAATCAGATTATCCCAGTCAGTCTTGACAATCTGTACATCCATACCTAATTCAGAAGCGATACGTGCAGCCATAACGACGTCATAACCATCACAGTAGTCAACTGAAGAAATAGGTTCAGCTGTTTCAGAATCTTCAACCTGAGTCCAGTTAAATGGAGCGTAATTACATTCCATACCAACTTTTAATACGTTGCTTGAGTCATTGTTTCCAGAAGCTGGAGCGGAGCATCCTGCGCAAAGCAGGGCAAGGATAAGTAATGTCAGTACTCTTTTCATAATGTGTTTCCTCCTTAAGTACTAAACAAAAGCCGTATGCTATCGCACACGGCTGTAAAGTACAGTCTTTCGCAATAGCGCCTCGTCAAATTGACGGAGTGCTGCAGGTGTTCCCTGCAACCCCACGGGGGACTCATGCCTGAGATTCCGTTCGGCGGTGGTTACCTTTCCTTCAGTTCATCGCATGCCTGCTCACTGAAGTACTCATCTGCACCGCTACCTCTACTCTTTTGTTTTGTTATGATAGTAGTTTAATCCTGTTTCAGGTTTTTGTCAACCCTTTGTAAAAATTTTCAGAAACTAAAGTCCTTGTTCTTTCACAAAGGCATAAAAGTCAATTTCAGCCTGCTGATTTTTAGCATCAACAGTTCCAACAGGGCAGCAGCAGATCATGCATTCTTCTTCACCATCCAGTGTGAATACTGCATTCAGATAATCACCATCAATATATCCGATTGCAGTTGTACCCAGATGTGCAGCAGTACATGCCATATAGACATTCTGCATGACATGACCAATGTCCATCAGCTGTACACGGTGAGAATAAACACCATAGCGCCATTCCGCACGATAGAACACAGAGCTGTAATACAATACGATCGAAGCTTTTGTGCACCATGTCTGACCTGCAGTTGACTTATCAATGAATTCTCTGCAGTCTTCTACAGGGGAAAGGAATTCAATCTGATGTGTCATTGGCAGATAATGGTAAAGACCTTTTTCAAGACCTTCTACATACTGTACAACAAAATAAGTTTCAAATTCATGACGTGCTCCACCACATGGTACAGTACGGATTGTAGCGTAGCTTTTACCTCGAATACTTTTAACACCCTGAGTGCTCCACAACAGGAAAGACAGTTCCAGTAAAGTCATGTTCTGACTTGTAAACACACGATGAGACTGACGTGTGTTGATGATTTTCATAAAATCATTTTCCAGGTTTAAATCAGAGAAATCAGTAGGAAGATCAATCAGCTGACCACCCATAGCTTCTTTGACTAATGGCGGCTGCTGTTTCTTCAAGTCCTGATCTGATTTATAATCTGGATCTTCATGAGGCATTTTCATAAAATCTCTGCCTGCTTTAATCATGGTTTCAATTTGTTTTTCGTTAAGCATAAAAAGTAAATCTCCTATATTTTTAAATGATACACCTGATTTCAAATGGATTCAACTAAAGAAAAAAGACGAGGAATTATTCCTCGTCTGCATGTTTCCATAAATCAACCTGTTCACTGTTATGCAAAGCCAGCAGGAAGTTGTCTTTTGCCATAGGATAGTTCTTGTACAAAGTCTGCAGCATTTCTTTTGCATCCTGTCTTTTTGTATACCCATCCATTGGACATGTACTTTTGACAACAGGGATATTGGCTTCTTTTAAAGCGTTGGTAATGTCCTGTTCAAAAGCATAGGCAAATGGACGAATGAAGTTGGCCTCTGTGTTGGAAAGATACATCGCAGGTTTAAATGTAGCAATGCGTCCACCATAAATCATGTTCATCAGAAGGGTTTCAATCGCATCATCGGCATGATGGGCAAAGGCAACTTTTGTACATCCATGTTCCTTGGAGGCAGCGATGACTGTTGCTTTTTTGAATTTGGAACATAA
>JAFYOL010000058.1 GCA_017560205.1 Erysipelotrichaceae bacterium
CCCCTTCCATGTGGTCAATGCGATAGACTCGCATCTTTTTGCCATCATAAGCCAGGAGGTAGTAGAAGTTGTTGTCATAAATGACTGCCCAAGGGCTGATACATTTGATGTCATCCTTGTAGCGATACTTGCGCCTCTTCCTCAGATCATAGTCGAAGTAGAGATAGGAAATCTGCTTGCGCTCATTGATCGCCTGGAAGATCTTATCAAGCTCATCTCTGGACTCATCATTGTCAGTGCGAGTTCTGTTCTGTACAACAACTTGCCTGGTCAGCTTGCTGCTGTCATAGACAGTACAGAGTCCCTTCAGCTTTTCGATCAGATTGCGCGCCTGGCGCTCACTCAAAAACTTGGAAGCAGACACACAGTCAGCAATCATGCGCACTTCATTGTAGGTGAAGTCAGGATTTTCAAGGTAGTACCTTTTGCCATTGGGTTCGCGATGAACAATGAATCCATAAGCCTCCAGCGCATCGAAATCATCATAGATCGCCTTGCGATCAGGCTCATGATTGCTCAGGTGTTTTGCGAGCTTTTTCTTGATTTCTGACATAGAGATGGGATGCTGCGCATCTGTCTCTCTTCTGAAAATGTTCATCAGGTGGACGATTTTCAGTTTATGTTCAGCATTTGCCATTAAGCAACACCAACTTTCTGTATCATCTGGCAACTATCATACAAGACTGTACAACTATCTACAACTCTGTTGAACTAACAAAGATCATGCTTCAACTAAGACTAACAAGTACAATCATTCAGGTTCTTTATCCCTGGATGGAGTTGCATGCATGCTGCTAATCCATTCAAACACAAGAGGGATTATAATGGCACTTGCAATAAATTCCAAAATGGCTGTACTGGATGTAGAATTCTTGAAAATCGAATCAATCTGATTCATAACTACGATGGAAACTAAAGTAGTAACAATAGCAATTCTTGAAGATAAAGCGACGATTCTTCTATCAGAAGCACCCCCAAAGGTTTTAATTGGCTTCATGGCAAAACGCACTATAAAACGAAGAATCGCCAAAGCATTCAAAAGTGCTGAGCATAGCATGGAGAACAACAGGACACTTATAGTTATAATCAAATCAACCAAAGCGACTATAGGAATTAAAATGTACAGTAATAATCTTAAAATCCTTTTTGTGCTTTTCAAGCCATTGAGTATATTTCGTATATAAAGTGTATTTCTTGTAGGCCCTTCTGTTTTCTTTATCAAATAAGAAATCAAATGATTCCATGTACCTTCAGCTTTCTTTGCGATGCTCTGGATTAACTTCAAAAGTAACTGTGCTGGAAATGAAAGCAAAGCACAATTCAAAAATGAAAAGATATAGATATTCCAAGCATAATACAAGAAAATGCAAAGATCATTCAGATGATTTGAGTCAAAGAGTGAGCAATTACCAATCACTAAATTGCTTTTTCTTTGCTGGTCAATAAGCCAGATAATTCCTGCAAATACAATGATCGCTGTTTTTTCTTTATAGGATAATTTTTTTGTGTCCATTGATCGAGCGATAGAACCAACTTCATTGGCAGAATGGAGAATGGCATTCGCATACTGAATAAGAGAAGGAATGACCAGAATCAGCCACAGCCATTTATAACCTTTGATTGATGCAAAATAGTATATTACCAA
>JAFYOL010000059.1 GCA_017560205.1 Erysipelotrichaceae bacterium
TGTCTGTACTTTATCTCCCTACACATGATCATTTGGCTGTGCTGTTAT
This sequence comes from Erysipelotrichaceae bacterium, assembly GCA_017560205.1. GTDB lineage: Bacteria > Bacillota_I > Bacilli_A > Erysipelotrichales > Erysipelotrichaceae > RGIG1896. Next base: position 49 of record JAFYOL010000059.1, read on the forward strand.
TAAATATGAATGAGCAGTTTATATCGTTTCGCGAGTATGCGTCTTGTGTGCTTAGTGTTATAGCAATGTTGCTACTGTCATATGCAGGTTATAGACCAAAATTACATGATGTGTATATAGAACAGAAAATGTGAAATCATTAACAAATTAACTGAGAAATAAGTGAGACTCGAATGTTAATCAAATCATATGCATAGAAATATTCATTGAACATTAATGAGAAAGCACATCATTATGCTTATTTGCAAGAATGATGTGCTTCTTTTTGATTTATTGTTCCCCTTTCAAAAAAATAAGATACTATAAGTGAAAGGAAGGTGCACAACATGGATGAAAACAGAACTGAAGATTATGAATAGTGTGGGAACATATTCCCGCACTATTTTTGTTATCTCTAATCAGTCCCTGGTTACAGGGGTTTTTTAGTTTCTGAGCATATCATTTTACAACATTCCTAAAAATTAAGTATGTGATCAAGTGAGAACATGATTGTAATATTATAGGCATAGAAAAAATATGATAAAATAGAAGTGGTAAAGATATCTTCTGGTATATAGAACTTTTCAAACATAGAAAGCAGAAAGTCTTTTTGTATCAGCCGGATAGTAAACAATAGGACCATTTGTTTGACTGTCCGTTGAATAGGTAATGCATATGAAAAATATTATTTTGCAAAAATCAATAGTCTTAATAATAACTGCATGCATTGTGCTAGCTTTTCTCTGTTCTTGTCATTCTTCTAAAATAAAGTATTATTCTCAAAAAGAAAACTACCAACGTGTTACAGGGGTGGTTACAAGCGTGAAATACAATGAAGATGCGACAATAATGTACATTGACTTGTGTGAATTGTCTCCTGCTCTTGATGATACATGTTTTAAAATCGTAGGAGAGAATTTGGAAATGCTTAAAGCTAATAAAATAGATGATAAACTTAAAATGGGCGAACAAATAACTTTTATAACTGCACCAAAGTATTTTGGAGATGGATATGTAATGCCTATAGTTGCGATATCGATAAGCGGAGAAAACTTGCTGGATTTTGAAGAAGGATACAATAATTTGTTGGATTGGTTATCGAAATAATGTAATGTAGTGAAAAAGTGAAGCTTGATGTTAATCACATCATACGCTTCTAAGAATGAGGATGCATTTTCACATTATGGAGGAATACGACGATGATTTTAGAAAAGATAAAAGATTTGTATTCATGCTCAGAAATTAATCAAGAACAACTGTTCCCTCTTCAAAAATGGTTTAATGAAGTTATCAACAAAAACTATGATGAAGTAAATTTATGCGATGTTCTTAAAATGTTGAGACAAAAGATGTTTTTGGAATTGGCAGTTAAAAAAGCAATTTATTTTCTACTAGATGATCCGTTTGTAGGTGAACTGTATGAGGGGCAATTATTTGAAACATTAACTGAACTTGAATATAACTTTCATACCGAAGATATTGCACGACTTAAGGAAATTGTCTCTAATGCAGAATCCTTAACTAATTATCACAATTGGACCTACGAATCCGAATCAGATGAGTTTTTGCGAATAGTTGATAAAATGAACATGAAGCTTCATCATTACAGTCAGGTTTGACATCCTTGAGATAATGATGTACTAGGATTCGATTTCTAATATTAAAGATTGATGAATTGAGGAAAGATGTTAATGAAAAGCAAAAAGAAATTATAGAAAGGCTATTATTTTATTGGCTCTTGTAGACCGTTGTGCACTTGAGAAGAAAATGGTTGATGGTGTTAGTCGATCTTTAAAGGAAAGAGAAATGCAAAGGCAAGCAATTGTGACTTGGCTGAAGCGTATGAGGTATTACGATAAGGCAACTGATAAAGAAAAACAGGTATTTAACAGTGTAATTACTAATGTGTCACTTTCAAACAATCCAGACATGTTGAGTGCATTGTTAAATTAAAGAGAAAATAAAAATGACGGACAATCCGTCATTTTGACATTTTAAAGCGATAGACAACAATTCCCAGAATGTTTTCCTGTTCGATGTTACCGTATTTTTTGTTTCGTGAATCGTTGTTGTCATCACGATTATCATTCAAGACAAAGTATTCTCCTTCATCAAGTTTGAAAGATAAAGAAGCAACACCTTGTGAAAGAGTTCCTGTTGACTGCCATGATTCACGAATTTCATTTCCGTTGACTACAATACGTAAATCAGATGTAATTTCAATCGTATCTCCTGGCACTGCAATAATGCGCTTAACAACTGTAGCTTGTTCATCAACACTTTGCACAACGATGACATCTCCAAAGCTATAATTTGCTTCAACGCGATTAAAGATAACGAAATCACCTTCTGCAAAGTTTGGCAGCATGGAATCCTGAGTGATCTGTGCGATGCCAAGGAAGAAAGCGAAAACCAGATAAACAAGCACTGGCAGAATTGCGATTTGAAGCACAGTTTTAAGGAAGCCTGCAAAAAGGGAGAAAAATGAGTGATCTTCTTGTTCCAGAGCTTCAAGCTGACGCTCAATTTCATCCAAAGTGAAATTCTGTTTATTCATGATACAATGAGTCTTCTTTCATTTCTTCAGGTAAATGATCAACGATGTCTTTCAGTGATGCATAAGTCTTTTGAATATGATGCTGGAATGCTTCATAATCTTCACTTAAGGAAATCAACAGTCTGCGTTTTGAACGATATTCACTGCTCAGTTCATTTACTTTCTGAGTTCTTTCTTTGATTGCTGATGAAATAATGGCCTGAGATGTGGAACGTGCTTCCTGAACCATCTGTTTGCATTGAGCTTGTGTATCAGCCAACATCTTGGATGTTGTGTTTCCTGCTGCGATGGCTGCTTTTTCAATTTCAATGGCACGATCCTGAGCTGCTTTCAACTGCATGCCTTTTTCTGTACATTTTGCATTCAGCAATTCATTGTATTCCATCAGACGAGTGTTTTTATCACGAAGTGTTAATGCGCTTTGTTCCATCTGAAGTGCTTTTGCTTCCACTTCAAGAAGACGCTGCTGCAACTGTTCCTTTTCCTGCTTTAATTCTTCAATCTGTTCATCATAATCTTTAACGAGATCGTACAGGCGCTCAAGGACTTCTTTTTTATCAAATCCGCCAAAACGTACTGTTGAGAAATAAAAATCCTGATTCATGTGAGCCCTCCTTTACTATATAAAACTACATAATAATTCTACATTAAAAAATAGTACTTGAAAAGATTGACTTGAAGAAAAGGCTACTTTTGAATGAGTTTATTGAAATGTCCTTGATGAATTCTATCGCTTTAAGATAACTTGTGTTAAAATAACGATAGGTGATGAATATGAAACACAATGAAGAAATGAGTGAGTGGTGCAGACAGCTGGAACATCTTCATTTGCCAAGATGGAATGAACTGCCTGAACTTGATTTATATATGGACCAGGTTGTCACTTTGATTGAAAGACACTTGGGGCTGTTTTTTGCGGATAAACAGGAAAAAATGCTGACAAAGTCCATGGTCAACAACTATGTGAAACTTCAGTTGATTCCTGCCCCAGTCAAGAAACAATACAGTCGTCGTCATGTTGCATTACTGATTGCGATTACGATTTTAAAACAGATTGTGACCATTAAAGAAGTGAAAGAGGGAATCAACAATTTAGCTCGAGTTCATGGTGAAAAATGGGCATACAATTATTTTTGTGAAGAAATGGAAAATGCATTGAAACAGGTACTGCGACAGGCACGAGGAGAAGTTTCAGATGCGAAGTCTAATGCGATCCCATTTGAAGAACTGCCTTTGAAACTGGCAACACATGCAGTTGCATGCAAGATTGTCGTGGAAAAGACGGTTCAGATTCAATCACTTGAAACAAGAAATCAGGAGATGAATGCATGATCAAAACAGCGTTAACCAAAAAAGAAATTGTCGATATTTTAAGAAATAATGGGCTTGAGACAGGTACGATTGTAGAAGTTCATTGTTCATTGTCTTCTACCGGGTACATTGTCGGTGGTGCTCAGACATTGGTCGATGCTTTGATGGAAGTTGTAGGGTATCAGGGAACAATTCTGATGCCGGTTCATTCAGCTCATAACAGTGAACCTACCTTCTGGAAAAATCCTTCAGTTGATTGTGAACTTGCAGGTAAGATTCGTGAGTCCATGCCTGCATTCCATCGCAAGGAAAGTGATGTAGATATGGGTTCGGTAACAGAAAACTTCCGTCGTCGTGAAGGGGTTGTCATGTCATCTCATCCAACGTATGCTTTTGCAGCATGGGGGAAATATGCGAAGTTTCTCTGCAATCACCAGAGTCTTCATTTCTGTCTTTCAGAAGAGTCCGCAACAGCACGCATGGTTGAATTGAAAGCTTCAGTGCTTCTGATTGGTGTTGACTATGATCAATGCACTTGCATGCATCTTGCAGAATACCGCAGTGATGTTCGCCCGATTATTGTTCAGGGTGCAGCAATTGAACACAAGGGTGAGCGCATCTGGAAACAGTATCTGGATATTTTAATGGATAGTTCGGAATTTAAAATGATTGGTCGTTTAATGGAAAAGAATGAGCTGGTCAAAATCTTTGATTTAGGAAAAGGAAAGTGTCGTTTGTTTGAATGCGAAACTGCAGTCAGTGCAGCTGAACGCTACTTTAAACAGACTCATGTTACAAGACAATATCAGACAACAAAAATGGAAAGCGAATAACGCTTTCCATTTTCTTTAGAATAAACTAGAAATGATTTCACACAATGCTTCCAGCATTGTTGCATCATCTTGATTGAAAGTTTCAAATTGATAAGAATCAAGATCAAGTACACCAACAACTTCATTGTCTTTGAAGATATTGACTACGATTTCTGAGTTTGAACCTGAATCACAGGCAATATGACCTTCAAATTCATGAACATTAGGGACAACCTGAGTTTGTCTTGTCTTTACAGCAGTACCGCATACGCCTTTACCGATTTGAATTCTTGTACAGGCTACTTTTCCCTGGAAGGGACCAAGTACCAGATGCTTGTCTTTCATTAAGTAGAAACCAGCCCAGCTGCAGGAATCTCCATAAAAGTCTTTGATTAGAGCTGTAATATTGGATAAAGAAGCAATCTGATCAGGTTCTGCTTCAATCAGGGCTTTAGCCTGAGCTAAAAATAAATTTGTATCTTTCATGTAAATCACCGTTTTTATTTTAACATGATTTTCTTGTTTTGTCTTTTTTAGTGAAGTATAATAAATGTGTCAAGACAGGGGTACTCGTAAGAGTTGAGAAATACCCTCATGACCTGATCAAGTTCATACTTGCGTAGGGAGTCTCATCTATATTTTTTATAGGATGATTGTTCTTACGCCTTCAGTTGGAGGTGTTTTTTTATGAACAAAACAAAAGATCTGATTTTTATCGCCTACTATGCTGCAATGGCAACTGTTCTGGAAATTGTCAGCGGTATCATTCCATTTCTTCAAATGCCTCAGGGTGGATCCATTCAGCTGGGTGTGATTCCAGTACTGATTGCATCATATCATTTAGGATACAAAAAAGGGGCATGTACAGGATTTCTCTGGTGGCTGATTGTCTTTTTAATGGGAGGAAATAACTGGTTTGTGGATCCTATGCAGTATTTGCTGGATTATATTCTTCCATGTGCTGTGTGCGGTATGGCTGCATGTTTTCCTAAAATCGGCAAAAACAATCTGCTTTCTGGTGTGACAGGTGTCATGGTGATCAAACTGTGTTCTCATGTTCTTTCTGGCGTTTATTACTGGCCGCCTGAAGGTGCTGCACAGGGAAGTGCTGGAGCGTGGATTTATTCGCTGACTTATAACTTTGGTTATAATTTTGCAACACTGCTGATTGCGCTTATTCTGGTGCCAATGCTCTTAAATCGTGTTGTCAAGAGTCTTAAAGATTTTACAGGCTTGAAAAACAGTTAGAAATATTCATTTCCATTCTCTATAAAATTGTGTATAATAAACAATGTTTGTAGAAAGAAGTGATCATCATGCTTCCATCAGTTCATCAGATGGTATTTATTCAAAGTTATAAGCATGACGGATCTTTGCATCGTACATGGGCCAAGGGCTTTGTCCTTGAGGCAAGTGAAAAACAGTTTGTAGTTGTAACAAATAAAACATGGGTCATCGAATCAGATGGAAGAAGATGGTTTACTAAAGAACCGGCTGTGAATTTCTTCTATCCTGATAAATGGTTTAATATCATCACCATGATTCGTAAAACAGGTATCTATTATTACTGCAACCTGGCTTCACCAAGTCTGTATGATGGAGAGGCAGTCAAAAATATTGATTATGATCTGGATGTCAAGTGCTTCCCAGATGGACGTATTCAGATTCTGGATGAAGATGAATATGAGCAGCATTCTCTTGAAATGGGATATAGTTCTGAAATCAAGGAGATTGTGGAAAGTCAGCTGCAGGTTCTGTTAAAAATGATTGAAGATAAGGAAGGTCCTTTTGACCCTCAGGTTATCGAGCATTATTATCAGGTGTATCTAAACAGTTCTGACAAAAGACATAATTAAAACAAAAGCTCTGCATAAGCAGAGCTTTTTTCTATATTTTTTGATAAGCATGGATTTCACGATATTCTTTTGGAGAAAGTCCAAATTCTTTTTTGAAGGCTCGAAAGAAACTGGAGTAGTCACGGAATCCATATCGATGAAAGATTTCAGTGATATTCAAATCACTGAGCAGAGCATTCTTGCACATGTCGAGTCGTTTTTTAGTGATGAACTGATGAATCGATATACCGTATTTTTCTTTAAATAAATGCGAAATATGATACTTGGAGACAAAGAAAGTTTCCGCAATGGAATCCAATGTCAGTTCTTCATCCAAATGACTTTCGATATGGGTGACAATGCTTTTGTCTAAGGATTGGTTAGAAGAGCTCTTGATTGGGTTGTGCATTTCATAAGCCATGCGATTGAGATGAAGGATGATATCGTGTACGCACAGGGAGATTTTCTGATCATGTCCAAAACGCTGTGTGTTCATTTCTTCAATGAGACGCAGAAGTTTGGATTCGATGGCATTGAATGAAACCACATCATTCGGGTAAATGTATTGTTTAACGTCAATGGTGTGATCGATGATATAGCGCATCTCTTTAGCTCTGGACATGATTTCATCCATGTATTCACAATCCACCCAGAAAACAAAGCGGCGATAAGGAGTGGCAGTGTTATGGTTGATGACATGATGAGGGATTCCTGGTGGGATAACAATAACATCTCCTTTTTTCATGGTGTGTTTTTTCTGGTTGATGAACATCGACATATCGCCATCGACAAAAAAGTAGAATTCATAATAGTCATGAGTATGATTTTTAACTCCTGAAAAGGAAGAATCTTCATAATAATAGAGTTCAAAATAGTCAGAATTCATATACTGACGTTCATTAAATATGGAAACGTAGGGTCTGCTCATGAGGGCCTCCAAAAGATAAAAAGATGTTTATATGTAAACGCTACCACAAAACCACAACTTTTGCAATGTTAGAAACAATTTCGTCAATGCTTATTTTTATATAATGAAGAAGTAGTAAATTATAGAAGGAGAAAATACTATGGAAATGACACTTAGATGGTACGGTACTGGACATGATACAGTAACGCTGAAACAGATCCGCCAGATTCCTGGAGTAACAGGAGTTATCACAACATTGTATGATACAAAACCAGGAGAAGTATGGAAGCCAGAGGCAATCCGTGCTTTGAAGGCAGAAGTCGAA
>JAFYOL010000060.1 GCA_017560205.1 Erysipelotrichaceae bacterium
GATTTGATTGATGAGACAAGATACTATGAAATTGTATCCATTCATTACTATAAACTGGGTAGTGAAGGTGTTGAATATGACTATACAAATTATACAAAGTCATATTTCAATAATTACATCGCGCATGTACAGAAAAACAATCGCATCAAAACGGAAGAAACCATCAGTTATGAAGACAAGATGCTGACACTTCAGACATGTGTGAGAGACAGAGAAGATTTAAGATTGATTGTCATTGCGAAACAAATTGAATCGATTCCAGAAGAAACAGCTGAATAAGCTGTTTTTTTGTCGCACAGTTTCCGAAGTTCAACTTGATTTGGAAATTCTAAAATTTTATAATTTAGATAACACCAAAGGGGAAAAAATCATATGAAGAAAGTTGTAATGCTTATTCTTGTTGTTGCACTGTTGATGACAACAGGATGTCAGGCTAGTTCAAGCCCGAAGAAATCTGAATCTGTCAGCAGTACAGTAGAAGTATTGAAAGGAAAAGCAGATTCTTTTAAAGTGGAAAAAGCAGAAACTTTAATGGTTGAAGAGATTTTTGTAGATGTTGTGGAAACTGTAGAAGAACCAGAGCATGTTGCGGTAGAGCCACAGAATATTGTGATTACTCAGCAGGATGTTGAAACAGCATTGGCAATTATTGCTTCAGAATCAGAAGAGGAAACAGTTGAAGTAGTGCCGACACCAACACCAGAGCCAGTGATTGAGGTTGTGCCAACACCAGCCCCAGAACCTGAAGTGGAAGTTGAAGTAATTCCTACACCAGAGCCTGAGGTGGAAGTCGAACCAGAACCAACCCCAGAGCCTGAAGTAGAAGTAGAACCGGAACCAACACCAGAACCTGAAGTGGAAGTAGAACCGGAACCAACCCCAGAGCCTGAAGTGGAATCAGAACCAGTGCCTACCCCAGAACCAGAAGTGGAAGTAGAACCGGAACCAACCCCAGAACCAGAAGTGGAAGCAGAACCGGAACCAACCCCAGAACCTGAGGTGGAAGTCGAACCGGAACCAACCCCAGAACCTGAGGTGGAAGTCGAACCAGAACCAACACCAGAACCTGAAGTGGAAGCAGAACCGGAACCAACACCAGAGCCTGAAGTAGAAGTAGAACCAGTGCCTACATCAGAACCTGAGGTGGAAGCAGAACCAGAAGTTTCAAATGAAATGGAAGCTGCTCCTGTTGAAGAAGAGAAGGTTGTTGTCGACTTGACTGAAAAACTGGATAAACTGATGAGAAAGAATGCAGCATATCTGAAAAAGATTGAAGCAAAGTATGGTTATGCAGTTGCAGCAGTGTATTACTATCTGAAAGTAACAGATGGTGGAGATTGGGATATTAAGCGAACAAATGAATGGAAATTTGAAAAGGGCGTTACTTATGTCTACCAGGGTGTAGAACTGAGAATGGATGACCCTGGAAATATTCATTTTGGATATGTTGGAGCTGTTATCTTCTCTGAAGAATTTGTCTGCTTTGGTGCAGGTTTCAACAATTTCATGAAGTTTGGTTTCCGAGATGGTGATTTCTCTTCTTATTTTGATGATCCACAGGATCAGGAAATGATGAGATGGGGACATCGTCTGTATAAACAGGGTTATTAATATAAATATGGAAGTGACCAGAATATCTGGTCACTTTTTCTATGTAAGTCGCTTACATTTTTCTCTTCGAACAAGCATAAAAATAAGAAAATTCAAGAGGGGTAACGCCCTTGTCTTTGTACTAAATCCATCATATGATGAATACATCTTAAAGAAAAAGCTGACAGCATTTTGTTTTCCAATTGAATGAAGTAGTATGCAGATCAGCTTTTTCTTTTTTATCAGATTCAGCGCAAATGAGGTGAAAAAAAGGAAAAATGAAAGGCATGAAAAAAGAAGGAGAAAATCATGGGATGTTTGTGTGAAAAATGCAAATATCGACAGGGATAGTCGTTTACTTTTAATGGAAATTAGAGTATTATTACTATGTCTAGTAGTTTGTCTTAGGGGGTTTTACGCCCAAAAAACGCAGATGTTCTTTTCAATGCAGAAAAAAACACCGTTTTTGGCTGAAAACTAGGGGAAAACTGCTACATGAGATTTCTCAAATATTTTCAATGAAGGAGGAAAAGAAAATGGGAAGTAAAACGTTAAAGCGTTTGATTTCTTCGGTGCTGTCACTGTCCATTCTGTGCACCCAGTTTGTGACTATGCCAGTGCTCGCTGAAACGAACGAACCTGAATCGTTGACTGTTGCGCAAGTCGTAAAGAACAACTATTCAGATGAACTGGTAGGTTCAGAAGCAGACGTTCTGAATTCTTATGTGAATTCAGATGTAGTAAGCTATGTTGCTCCTACTGATGAAGATGGACTTGTTACTATTACTGAAGACAAGTATGTTACAGCTGCAACATACACTGCTGATGGTAATGAATGGGTTCCTGTAAAAGCTTACTTGGTTGAAAATGGCGTTTCTACTGAAATCACAGATTTCGTAAACGGCCAGGGTACTATTAGCCCGGAAACAGGTACTTATAGCGTTGAAGTGGACTATGAAGCGCATCTTACAGTTGATGCTGCTGTACAGAATGTTCTGCTGAATGCTACTTACTGGATGGCACAGGGATTGCTTGGTGTGAACGATCTCAGTACTAAAGGTGCTGACAGCCTTTCATATTTGACTAGCTCTGTATCATTCAACGGTAAGAATATTGCAATTATTGAATTGCTCTATGATTATTTCGTAGTAGGTAAGAAAATTGATAACTCTTACAACCTCGATGTAAATGTAAAACTTGATGCTACTAAGGAGTCAGGTATTGCTGCAATCGAAGGAATCACAAAACTTTATAACGATTATAAAGATAATGGAAGTTTTAAACTTCAGGATGATGCAAAGGTGTATCTGAATGATTATAAAGCAAACGAAAAATCTGTTGCTTTTGTTAACCAGGGATATGCAGATGCATTGAAAATGGAAGCAGAAAGTGTAATCAAGAGTCTGGAAGACTTTGCAAAATGTGAACAGCTTGGTAAGTTGTTTGAATCTCTTGAATCTCTTGCAGGTTGGACTGGTGATGAATCAGTTAAGACAATGGCGGCTGCGTTAAGAGGGGTTGTTAATAACCTTTCGTCTGCATCAGAAGATTCAATTACTTCTAAATTGTATGCATCTTTAGACTATGACTGGTCAATTCTTAGTTGTCCTGCTCTTGTGAAAGAAACTGTTTCAGATAATGTTTTTGTAGCAAATGCAAACACTTACACTGAACATGCTCCAAAAACAAATGAAAAATTGTTACTCGCAACTGCAACTGTAGGTGCTGGTGTTAACTCTGCTGATGTTACTTATACAATTGATGTGACAGTTGTTGAGAACAATACATTGGTTGAAAAATCATTCACTAATAAAGTTCGTCTTGCTAAGGGAATGTCAATGGCTGAAGTTGATGCAGTTATTGAAAATGAAGTTGAAAAGCACATTACTGCTAATTGGGCTGCATACAATCTGAACAATAATTACTATAATGTGACTTGGTCATATGCAGATTACGGCACACTGAATGATAATGTAACTTATGAAATTACTTATGTTCCTAAAGAATATACAGTAAGCGGTGTTCTTGCGGGTACTTATCCTTATGGATGGAAATTGACTCTGCCAAGCGGCGCTTCTGAAGGTTTACTGTACACTTATTCAGTAAATGGAGCTACAAAAAACGAGGGTGAAGTTCTTTTCGTTGACCGTGATTTCCAGATTGTAAGAAATCAGAAGGACTTGTTCAGAGTCTTGGAAATTGTGGCTAAATACTACGGCTATACATCTGAAGACAAAGAATATCAGGTATTCATGAACGGTGCATTGAAGAGTGATAAAGTTTCATATAACACTCCTGAAAATGCTGAAGAATTGCTGACTCTGGTATTTGATGGCGAAGGATACAAATTAACTGCTAAAGAATATCTCTCTGGTGCAGCGAACATGACTTGGGTTCCTGAGGGATATTATCTGGATGGAGTGCTGAAACCTTTTGATTCTATTGAGGGGGACATGCACGTTGCTCAGATTGATTCTACAACTTTGATGAGTGTAAACGTTAAGTACAGACTTGATATTAAGTCTACTTTAGATGGAAAGACTATTGACAGTGATTATATTGAAGAAGCTGTAAATCTTCCATATGAACTGAAGGAAGTTAGTTCTAAACAGGTTCGTATTATGGATACACTTTATTCATATCTTAATTCAAACGAGTTGAAGGATAAGCTTGGAGCGATTCCTACTGGTTTGACAACATTCAGAAATAACATCTGGCTTGATTATGATACTAGTGGTGATGGAATTCCTGATCCAAGTATTTCTGAAGCGAATTATACACCTGAAGATAAATTAGCGCTTGATAGCATTAGTACTATCTTGAGTGAATGCTTCAATGGTTCAGAGCTGATTGTAAAACAGAGTGTAGATGCTTATCATACTATTGGGCTGAAAGCTTATTATGAAGAAACAGGATACAATACTTATCTTGGTCAGATGGATACACTGATTCTCAATCTGGATAATATTGTTACGCACTCAAAATTCAAACCTATGTTGGAAAGCCTGGGATTTGGTGACCTTTATGAAGATGTGCTCGGTATTGTAGGTACACTTTCAGGTTACAAGACTGAATTGAGCGAAATTCCTCCTTCAGATAAAATTGATATTACACACCCTAATGTATCCGATTTGTTTGCGGTACTCTCTGATTCAAATGTAACTTTCACTGCTGTTGCTGCTAATGGTTTGGCAGATACTACTGTACTGACTATTAATGCTGATGGTGTTGTAGGTGTTAATGTTGTTGTTACAGTAAACAATGTGATTGGTGAAGATCCAAAAGTTCTGAAGAGTGAAGGTGATGTGGTAAATCTGGCGGTTACTGAAACATTTACTGATGCACATGTACAGGCTTTGAATGACGAAATCGCTCGCTTGGTTGCAACTCTTCCTGAAAAGGACTTTGTAAGTGTAACTATTGATAACATGCCTGAAGCTGGTCAGGGGGCTGCAAAACTGACAGTTAATGTAACATGTGATCCAATTGAAATTCCTGTAAAAGTAAATGGTGTCGCAACTGGTGAAACTGTTGCTTATGGAAGCACAGTAGTTAATCTGCCTTCTCATACAACAATTGGATATGTTTATGAATACCATGTGATGGGTGTAGAAATTGCTTCAGGACTTACTTCATATACTCTGAATTCTGCTGAGCTGAAGGCTGCGTTTGCTCTTGGCTATGTAGATATTGAAAGAACAGAAGTAAATGTAGGGGAATCAAATCTGGTATCTTATGTAGATACACTGAATTCAGGTTTGGGCGCTGGAGAAACTAAATTTGTTCTGGTAGAAAACAATGGTGAATACAGTATTGTACTGCGTGTCGCTGCTTCTGAAGTAAATACAATTCAGGCTAAGCTGATGGGTATGGCTCAGGCATTGGCGATGGGTTCATATTCATACTTGGCTATGGGTGATGACATTCCTTCTCATGTAATCTGGAACGGCGAACAGATTTCTGTTCAGGCAATTATCAATGCTCTGCTGTCATCAGGCTTAAGCTTCGACACAATTATTGGAATGATGGATGAAGATGGTAACCTGAAGAATATGGACAGTGCAGCATTGGGAAATAATGTTCTCGTTGGTAATGCTTCTGATTTAGATAATCTTGGAGCTGCACTGATGGTTTCTGACTTGTATCTTGGAACATCTAATAGTTCAACTTACAGTCTGAGAAGAAGTGGACATCAGCAGATTGACTTGTATGTGACTCTGTCTGATGGCAACATGAAAGATGTTAAGGATGCATTAGTAGCTCTGAAACCATATCTGGATGTAAATACAGACAATTCAAAACTTAATATGACTATTAATGTCCCTGATCGTGCATATCAGGCAATTCTGGCAGGAATGCTGATGACTGGTTATGCAGATCTGGATGACGTATCTGATGTTAAATTCGAAGCATTTGTTAAATATCTTGAAGCACAGTTTGATGAAGCTGTTCTGAATCCAAATGTAAGTGCTGATACTTATCAGAATACAATGGATGAATTGAATGTTGGATATAGCTTGACAGCATATAAAGATACTATTAATACAATTCTTAAAGCAGTAAGAAAAGTTAATGGGGCACTGTCAAACAAGACAATTACAAGCAATTCTTATAGCTTTACTATGAATGCTCATTCTGATGATCTTGTAAGTGCATTAGGATTGAATGACACATATGCTCTGTTACTGAAGAAAGAACCTCTTACAGCAGATGCTATTATCAAGGTTGAAAACTTTGGTGTGGCTTATGAAGCAGTTTACTTTGACAACTCTAAGTCAGGATTAGATAAAGTTCACTTCACTAAGGATTTCGCTGCTGTTGCTCCAACTCTTGGAAATAACGCAATCGTAATTCTGCTTGGTGATGTTGCTGGTGATGTTGTTCTGAACAATGGTATTATCCTTGATTTGAATGGCAAGACAATGCCTTCATTGAAAGCTAATGCTGGCACTACTAAGATTTTCAATAGTGCATTTGAAGCTGACGGTGGCGTAACTGGTACAATTAGCGGTAACTTTACAATCGCTGGTGGTAAGTACGGTTCAGATGTAAGTTCAATGGTTGTTGAAGGATACACTCAGACAAATGGTGTAGTTGAATCTGATCTGTATAGAGCTTATATGGATGGAAACAAACTGGTTGTTGAACTGGAAGTTGATTTCATTGATCCTGCAAGAGAAACAGACCTGACATACTTTGCAATTGATTTGGCTCTGCAGATGGGTCTTGAATTCTACACAGCTTCTAAGCTGAATGTAGAAGGATCTGATATCTATGCATTCGAATCTGCAGATTTGATTGCTGATTTCTTCGGTGATACAAACATCGTTAATACAGCTCTGCATATCCTGAATTATCCAGGTCTTACAACATTCACTAATACAGTGATTGATGATCTGACTAACTGGGGTGCTCTGGCTGCTGCAGTTGAATCTGGAAATCCTCTGGTAAGCTATGATCTGACAACTACTCCTTGGGGTGTTTCTCTGACTCATATTGCTGCTGATGATTACATGAGTGTTGCTGTTGCAGGCGATTCTAGTGTTGCTAAGGACTATACTCTTGAAATTAGAGTAAGAGGAAATGCTTCTGATGATGACAATGTATATCTGGCTAAACTGCTGAGAGAATTTGAAAAGGTTCTGACAGTAGATGCAGATGTAGCTCTGAATGATGTTTCATATTCAAATGAACACGGATTAACAGCTGATTACTTTGGTGCTGGTGAAATCGTTATTGACTTCACACAGGCTGATAATGGTGAAGACTATACTACTCTGATGGGGCTGATTCTTGCTTACGCAAATCCTTCTATGAAGACTCCACTTCAGAACTATATCAACAAGGGTGATGTAGCTGGTCTGGTTGATGCATTTGATGAATTAACAGTTGCTAATGTAATTTCTGCTATCAAGTCTATTCGTGGCGTAAGCTTCGCTAAACTGAGTGCAGGTTATGATGCTGCTGATGTTGCATACCTTGAAAGCATCTACCACGTATTCCTGCAGGGAACTGCTGGTGTACTGAACAAGCTGGAAGTAACAGGACGTTCAACTAAGCTTGGTGCTCTGGCTGTTGCTGATGGTGTGTATGAAATCGAAAAGAGCTTAGGAAATATCTCTGGTAAGATTACTCTGAAACTGTTTGCAGAAAAAGATCCAGTAGTCACTGCATATGCAAAGGTAAATGCAGATAAAATTCTTGCTTGGGAAATTGATTACACTAACCATGTAATTAAACTTGACCTGGCAGTAACTAAATCATTTAATGGTCTGGCACTTGACAAGTTCGGTGATGAGTTCTATCTCGGATTCGATGTAAATGGTGGTGTTCTTGTAAATACAACATTCGATAAGGACACTGTTGATGCAGGTGTACTGAGAAATGGTACTGTTGTTGTTGTTGAATATGCTAAGAGTGCTTCAGCAACTCCAAGTCAGGAAACATGGACAATCCAGATTGTTGGAGACGTAAACTGCAATGGTCTGATTGAATCTAATGACGCTGCTCTGATTGCTAAGAAGTTCGTTAACAACTCATTTACTCTGAATGATACTCAGACATGGGCTGCTGATGTAAACGGAAATGGTACACTTGAATCTAACGATGCTCTGTTGAATGCATACAAGTGGACTCTGCAGACTGATAAGTACACTTCTAAACTTAGAAATGTTGAGGAGGGTAAATAATCATGAAAAATATTAAAAGAATTATGATGGGGGCTGTGATTTGCTTCACAGCTCTCATGACAGTCATTTCTCCAATGGCTGATAATGTAACTGAAGGTACAACTTCAGCTACAGTAACAATTGGACTTGGTTCAATTAAAAGTACAGAAGGAACACTTACTGTAACTGATAACAATGGAATTTTGGATGGTGCTCCAACATTTGAAGCATATCTTGGTTCTGCAACTCAGACAATTAATGGTGATCGTGTTTACATGTTCACTGGTGGTGATGCTGAAGCTGCAAAAATCGTTGTAAATGCAACTTTGAAGAGCGATGCTCCTGTAGGTGCTTGTGTATACTTCAATTATGAAGGTGGATACACTGATGCTAGCGACAACTATTCAGCAACTGGAAAAACTGGTTCAGCTTCTATTTGTGTAGTTGCGAAGCCTGTTACACCAACACCAACACCGACACCAACACCTTCAAAACCTGGTACAGGAGTTAAGGTGAATTATTCAGCACTGTTTGCGCAGGTAAATGCTGCTGAAGCACTGGCTGTTACTGAAAACTCATTCCTGTTGGATGTAACTCTGTCATTTGCAAAAAATCAGATGGCAAGCAAGAGCCAGTTTGTAGTAGATTTTGTTGCTAATTTACTTGAAGCTGTTATTAACGGAGTTAAGTAATATGAAGAACATCAAGAAATTATTGTTGGGAGCTGTGATTTGTATCACAGCTTTCCTGACAACGATTTCTCCTCTGCAGGCCGCTAATGCGACGGCCGGTGGTAGCACAACAGTAACTTTGGGGATTGGACAAGCTTTGTCTACAGAAGGTACTGTAAGCTACGAAGATAATGGAGTAATCGAAAGTATTACTGTAACAGGTGCCAGAATCGGAAACTTTGCTGGTACTGTAAGCGGAGATCGTGTATTTGTCTTTACAGATGGTACTGCTGGTTCGGGAACTATTACTGTTCAGGTTACTCTGAAAAGTAATGCTCAAGTCGGTGCATGTGCTATGGTCTTCTATACAGGTGGACTCACTACTGTAGATGACGAATATATCGCAGGAGGAGCATATGCATCTGATACTGTATGTGTTGTAGCATCTGGATCTGGTGACAGTTCAGATACTCCTCAGTCCACTCCAAGACCATCTACAGGTGTTTCGGTTGATTATTCTAGATTAAAGGAATTAATTAAAGAAGCTGAAGGTCTTGATGGAACACTTTATACAGGTGAAACTTGGGAAGCTTTGTTGAATGCTGTTAATGTTGGTAAAGGAATGCTTGGTACTAGAAATCAGGCAAAAGTTGATTCAGCTGCTGATGACATTCGAGCTGCAATAGATGCTTTGATTTTGATGGATTATACACGTCTTAAAGATGCAATTGATCAGTCAAATGATTTCATTACTAATCAAGAAGCTGCTTATTTGTGGCAAAACTTCATTACTGCGTTTAATAATGCAAATTACATGATGACAACAAATGATCAGGATGCTGTTGATGCAGCTGCAGAGGAATTACTTGCTGCACTTGATGCATTAAAAGAATATCTTGGATTAAATGATGGTATTTTGGTTTTGGATGGAGAAGAATTCTGTAATGTATTCCTTCATTCAATCTGGCCAATTGTTGCCTTGATTTCGTTGTTGTTGAATGCTGTTCTTGGGCTTCTGCTTGTTCAGTCCAAGAAAAAGAAATTCGTGGATACAACACCTCTTGTAGATTACGATATCAATGATGACAACTAATTCTATTAATTGGAATTATCAAAGCTGGGAAGAAGCTTTTAGAGCATTGGTTCCAGCGGTGCGACAGCAATCAGTGCGTGTAGCATCCTATACACAGGTGCTTTATGCACAAGCATGTGCCTCTTCTTTTTCAAAGCAATCGAAAGAGGGGGCTATTCGCATTAGTGCGAAAAATGTAGAACTTGCTTATAAATGTGCGCTGTATCACCAAATCGGTAAAGCACTTCTTCCACCCGAATTACAGGTTTGGAGAAATGATTTTACCGAACATGAACGAGCAACCTATCGTATGTATACAACAAACGGTCGAATTCTTGTTTCTAAACTCCAAGAACGTACAGATCGTTTCCCAAAACATACAACAGAATTCACTGAAGTACCTACAAACAACATTGCATGGCTGATGATTCGTGAAACTGCTCAACAGCATATGGAACGTTGGGAAGGTGGCGGATATCCTGAACAGAGAAAAGGGACTGATATCAGTGCAATCGCACAGGTAGTTGGCCTTGCAAAAGAAATAGATCGACTTTGTTCAGAAGTGAAATCTGAATCACCTTTTGAAGATGCAATGACAGCTCTTGTGAAAGAGTCTGATCGTGGTTTCTGTAAAGAGTTGATTGAAGTTATGCAGGCATGTCGTGGACAGTTAAAAGCTGTTTATCGTAAGTATATTCAATATACAAAGACGTTGCCTAAAACAATTCCATTGGTTGAAAAAAGGGAAAATCGACCTATGGGACTACTGTATCGTCCAATGATTCGAGGAACTGAGGGCTTTGTGGCTGCTTATGAAGCAGTTCCATGGTTTAAAGGAAATCTTTCAAAAGAAGGTACAGACACATTATATGAAGTTTCAGAACTGCTGAAACGTACAGAACTGATTGATGACATGAC
>JAFYOL010000005.1 GCA_017560205.1 Erysipelotrichaceae bacterium
CTTTTTCACCGTTTTCCAGCGCTTCTTTTACCTTTAAGGAACCTCCTGTCACTTTGATGTGAGAGAGTCGATTGCCTTGTTCATCACGAGTGATTTTAAAGACTTTGGCGCCAAAGGGTTCAGGATAACTCTTTTCCTGTGTCCAGTGATCCAGTCCATTCAACAGATCTTCAATGCCTTCATTGCGCAGTGCTGATCCAAAATAGACAGGAAACAAGTGTCTTTTTGAGATGGCGTGTCGAATTGCATCTTCATTGAATTCTCCTGTTTCTGCCATTTCCAGCAGTTCATCATCACAAAGGGCAATTTCATCGATGATTTCTTCTGGATGTTTAAATGGCAGACAGGATTCAGAGAGTTCTTTCTGAAGCTGATTTAACAGTTCTTCTTCATTGAAATAGGAAATGTCCATTTTATTCACAAAGAAGAAGACTGGGATTTTATGTTTCTGAAGCAGTGACCAGATGGTGCGGGTATGTGCCTGTACACCATCCAGGGCGCTTAAAACGATGACTGCGGCATCCAGAACCTGAAGTGTTCTTTCCATTTCGCTCGAAAAGTCCAGATGTCCTGGTGTATCCAGCAGAATGAATTCGCTGTTGTTCCAGTTGAGTCTGGCTTGTTTCATGGTAATGGTGATTCCGCGTTTTCTTTCCTGTCCTTCAAAGTCCAGGAAGGTATTCTGATGGTCAACTCGCCCCAATTTGCGGATTTTACCGGATTGAAACAACATTCCTTCACATAAAGTTGTTTTTCCGGCATCGACATGGGCAAGCAGTCCAAGTACTGTTTTTTTCATTCATTGTCCTCGCTAAGGGTTGTTGGGTAAGAGGAGATAGCACCGTGTTTTGTCACGCTTTCTCCTGCAAAGATTGAACTTTTTCTCAACATGATTTCAAGTTCATCAGATGAAAGTGCATTGAAATCATGAATGTCTTTACATGCACACTGATACAAAAATGATCCGATAAAGCCATCACCGGCACCGGTTGTATCAATGGCATTCACTTTCATGGATTCTGTATAAGCCTGTGTGTTTTTAGTAAATGCATAAACACCATCTGCACCGCAAGTAACCAATACCAGCTGGACATTGCCTGTTAACAGCTTTTCAGCAGCTTCTTTTGGGTTATCTGTATCACAGATGAATTCTAATTCTTCATCTGCTATTTTTAAAATGTGTGCATATGGAACATAGTCCCAGATGACTTGTTTCAGCTTGTCATGATCATCCCATAACATCAGTCTTACATTTGGGTCAAAACTGATGATCTGACCATGTTTTAAGGCTGTTTCAATGGCCTTTGTGTGAGCCTGTTTCATTGGGCAGTCCACCAAAGAAACACTGCAGAAATGCAATGCATAATTGTTGATAAACAGATCATCTGTGATGTTTTCTTCGCTGTACAGCATGTCTGCACCAGGATTGCGATAGAAACTGAAAGTGCGCTGCCCATTGTCAGACAGTCCGACAAAAGCCAAAGATGTCTTGGCTTCTTTGGTCATAGGCAGTGCCGAAACATCAATGCCTGTTTCAATCAGTTCTTTTCGGATGCGCTGACCAAACAGATCATCACCCAGCTGTGTCAACAGTGTTGCCTGTCCTCCAAGTTTGACATAAGCTCCTGCAACATTGCAGGGTGCTCCTCCTAAATGAGGCATGTAGCTGCCATCCTGTGCTGGAATAAAGTCGATGAGTGCTTCACCAATTGCCATGATCTTTTTCATAGAGTTTCCTCCTTGTGCATTCACCTTATTGTACCATAGAGAAGTTCATTTGTGGTAAAATGGAAAGAGAAGAAATCAAGTTAACAACATTCAGGAGGACATGTATGACTTATGTTCCATCAAAAGAAAGAAAAGCGAAAGTAGACCATCTGGTAACACTTGAAAAAGTACAGAAAGCACTGGCTTATCTGGAGGCAGATCATGAAAGAACTGTGGATCAGCAGATTGAACTGTGTCTGATTCCAGCACCAACTTTCCATGAAGAAAAGAAGGCAGCACGTCTTGCCGAAATGTTTACAGAAGCAGGATTGACGGATGTGACCATCACACCTTATGGCAATGTCACAGGTGTACGCAAAGGGCGCAATTCTGAACGTAAAGTGCTTCTGGATGGACACATGGATACAGTGTATCCACTCGATACCCCATTGAATTTAAGAAGAGATGAAGAATTTGTGTATCTGCCTGGTATTGCGGATGATACACGTGCTTTGGCTGCAGAACTGAGTGTGATTCGTGCTTTAAATGATGCTCAGATTGAAACAGAGAAAGATCTGATTTTTATGGGTTCAGTTGAAGAAGAAGGTAAAGGTGGTTTTGGAGGTATCCGTAATTTCCTTGAAAACCGTGATGATATTGATGCCTGCATCTGCATTGATGGTGATGGTTCAACCGGAATCATTTATCAGGCAACAGGGTTCAAGACCATTGAAGTAACCTTCCATGGGGCAAGTGGACATGCCTTTGCGCATTTTGGTGAACTGGCAAATCCAACTCATGCGGCAGCTCGTGCTGTTGCAAAGATTGCGGATATTCAGGTGCCTGCAGAACCTAAGACAACCTTCTGTGTCTCTAACTTCCATGCCGGCAATGATGCAGGAATTCATGCCTTTGCATCAGAAGCTGTCCTGAAAATCAATTATCGTTCCAATGGACAGAAGGAACTGGAAGAACTGGACGCAAAAATCATGAAGGCGATTGATGATGCAGCGAAAGAAGAAACTGCACGCTGGAATAAGAATGAAATCACCTATACAATCAAAACATGGGTTGATGTTGGTGCAGGTTCACTGGATGAACATGATGAAATCGTAGAAACTGCATGGTGTGCAATTGAAGCCATCGGCAATACACCAGACTTAAGAAAAGGCGGACCAACAAATGCGTCCATTCCAATCTGCAAGGGTATTCCTGCGGTATGCATTGGTGCAGGCAACACAGAATGTTATGTGCACAATGCCCAAAAGGAACGTTTTCCATTGAAGGAATCATGGAAAATGCCTCAGCTAGCTCTTCTTCTTGCGTTAAGCATGGCTGAAATGATTGAAGAATAAGAGGATTAATGTATGAAAATCAGGATTTTAGCGACGACAGATGTTCATGGCTATATTTCGCCATACAGCTATTCTGATCGAAAATTATGCAAGCAGGGTCTTTGTCGATTGAGTGCTCATATTTCACGTCTGCGTGATGAACATACACTTCTGATTGACAATGGAGATTCACTGCAGGGTAGTTCATTGAATTATTATCACAATTTATATGAAAAAGATTTGATTCAGCCTATGGCAAAGGCATTGAATTATCTGAATTATGATTACTGGAATCTGGGAAATCATGATTTCAATTATGGTCCTGATATGATTCATCAGTACATCAACGATGTCAATGCGACACTTTTAACAGGAAATGCCTATGAACATGGACAGCCTATGGGATGTGAATATGCGATTCATCATTTTGATGACAACTATGCGATTGCCCTGATTGGTGTGGTGACACAGCACATTCCAGTATGGGAAAAGGCTGAACATATTAAAGACAATGCATTTGAAGATGCCTTTGACTATGTAAAACGCACAGTAGAAAAGATCAAGGCAACAGAAGATGTACAGGGGATCTGTGTTGTGTATCATGGTGGTCATGAACTTCATCTTGAAACCAATGAGCCGACAGAACTTTTAACAGGTGAAAATCTGGCATCCAAGATGTGCAATGAAATTGAAGGGATTGATGTTCTGATTGCAGGGCATCAGCATCGTTCCTATGCTGTGTTTGTCAACGGTGTTGCCACTGTGCAGCCTTATGAAAATGCCAAGAATCTGGGTGTCATTGAATGGGACCTGGATACCAATGAAAGAACAGTTGAACTGTTGATGGCTGATCAGGAAGTGGATGAAGAACTCCTAAATCTGATTGGACCTGAAGAACAGCGTGCACAGCAGTGGCTGGATAAACCATTAGGACGTTTAAAAGAAGGAAATCTTCTGGTTCATGATCCAATTGATGCCCGCATTCATAAACATCCTCTGATTTCCTTTATCAATCAGGTGCAGCTCTATTTTGCGGACAAAGCACAGCTTTCATCACAGGCACTGTTTAATGAATCTGTAGGTTTCAATTCTGAAATCACAATGCGTGATCTGGTATCGACTTACGTTTACTCCAATACATTAAAAGCTTTGCGTATGAATGGCAAAGTACTGAAGGAATATCTTGAGAAGACTGCAGAATACTTTGATGCAGAAGATGGCAAAGTTGTGCTGAATCGTGTGTTCTATGACCCAAAACCAATGCATTTCAACTATGAAATGGTCGATGGTCTGGATTATACAATCAAGTCTTCCAATCCAATTGGATCTAGAATCGTAGAAATGGTGTATCAGGGAAAACCAGTAGAGGAAACCGATGAATTTGTCATGGTCATGAGCAGTTATCGTGCCAATGGCGGTGGTGAATTTGATATGGTCAAAAACTGTGAAGTGGTACAGGATATTCAGAAAGACATGGTGGATGCTCTGGCTGAATACATTCTGGCTCATCCAGTATTGGAAGTTGATCATGAAGACAACATTAAAGTGATTGCGTAGGAAGGTTTATGAAAGAGATTCAAGGGTATTTTGACGTTCTTCAGTCAAAGCTTCAATCGTGCATGCAGACACAGAAAGAAGCGAATAATCACGCTGCTGATATGATTGTGGATTCATTTCTCAAAGGTGGTCGTTTTTATGCCTTTGGTACAGGTCATTCTCATTTAATCGTGGAGGAACTGTATACTCGTGCAGGAGGTCTGGCTTTTGTCAAACCGATTCTTCCTACAGAAATGATGCTGCATGAGATGCCAACCAAATCTAGTGCACTGGAACGCCTTCCAGGTTATGCCAAAGCAATTTTGGATCTTTATCCAGTCGAAGAAAATGATGTGTTTCTGATTATCTCCAACAGTGGACGCAACAGTGCTCCGGTTGAAATGGCCATGGAGGCTAAAAAAAGAGGTGCTAAAGTCATCTGTATGACATCCATGAAACATTCATCACAAGTAACATCACGTCAGAAAGATGGTCTTAAATTATATGAAGTTTCTGACTTGGTGCTGGATAATCAGGCAGAATATGGAGATGCTGCATATTATGTAGGACAGTCAAATATTCCAGTTGCCGGTACTAGTGATTTCATTGGTATTGCGATTGTGCAGGCAATGACCGTTGCGATTGCCGCAAAACTTGATGCAAAGGGTGAAGAAATTCCTGTTTTCAGAAGTGGAAATATTGATGGCTCAGAAGAATTCAATCATAAGCTTCATATGAAATATGTAAATGCATATAAATAATAAAAGGTCCTTTTGGACAATGTCATTAAGTTAAGATGACGAAACACAAAGAAGAATCAACGTTAAGTTGACTCTTCTTTTTTTGTGCTGTTTTTTCATTCAATCACTTGACAGAACACTCAATATGTGGGGCTAATGATTCATTTCTTCATAATGAA
>JAFYOL010000061.1 GCA_017560205.1 Erysipelotrichaceae bacterium
GTGTACGAATTTTCAATGCTTCAAGTCTGCTGACATGGAACCGTGCAGAAGCGTTTTCAAGTTCCTTCATCCACTGTTGGTCAATTCCGTTCTGTCTACCATACTTGATGTATTCTTCAACATCCCACCGGAATTCTTTTAATTCTTTTGTATTTAAAAGTTTCTTTGCTTCAGTCAGTGTTATGCCCTCATTTGAAGCAAAACGAGAATACCAAGCATTGATTTCTTTTTCAATTTGTGCCTGTGCTTTATCGAAAGAAGGCGTGATGGATTGAACTGTTTTTGTTGCAGACTTATTATTCATATCCTCTACCGCTTGGAAACGTTTCTGCCAATACGCACTTCCCATTCATCACACCTCACTTTCTCGCATTTATTCATCGTCCGGTTCGTCATCCGGATCACCCTTGCCACCAAATGCACCACCATAAAGGTCCATATTTTCTTCCTTCTGCTTTTTGATACGTTCAATTTCAGCTTCCGGATCATCAATCCAAGGATGCTGTGCAATAAGTGTTTCATCAGAAAGAATTCCAACACTGTTTTTAATGTCATTTATAACACTTGATTCTGAAATCATAGTGTCACGGTTAAATATGATTTCATATTCTTCACCTTCAAAGTCACCGATGTGTGAATTTGCAAAATAACAATTCAAGAACCAAATCAAGTCTTCAAATGCAGCTTGAAATTCTGTTTCCATTCCATTACTATCAAGTTCAATGTCAGAATACATTGATTTGATGTTCATTTCGTTGGCATTACCACCAAGTCGGTCATCCTTCGCATCATATCCCATGCAGTTTTCAATGATTGCCTTCTTGAACTGTTCAATAATAGCTTTGTAGTTTTCTGCATTGACTTGAATTTGAAGTGTTTTCACATCACCACCGCCACCATCGACAGTTCTTACTTTAACAGCACCATACTGTGCAAGGTTACGTCTGAATTCACCAAGGTTCTGACCGTCATAGTTTACAAGGACCATAATTGTGTTTCGTGGGTCTTCTTCCATCTGATCCTGCCACTGTGATTCAATCTTGTTCAATCCATCCTGAATTGACTTACATCTTGTAATCAAAGGAATTTCTTCTTCATTACAACGGAACGGAATCAGGGGAATCTTATCCCAATTATATCCTTGACCGGTTCCATCATCATTGAACACAGTGAAGTATGGTTGATAAAACGGTTCTTCAGCAATTAGAATGTCATCTTTTAATTCAAAATAATAAATTCAATCGGGATTGAACACTTCAACCTTCTGAATAACCTTTTCTTCAGTGCCTTCGTAAGAAATAATCTCATACACACGAATTGCAGCATCAAGAACGGTGTGTTCTGCATCCTTCCACATTGGAATGATTTCATAAGGTTTGAATCTCGTCAGAACATATTCACCGTTTTCATTGTAGTGTGGATATACCCAAGCAATTCCACAGTTAAGAGCATCCTTTGAAAGTGCTTTTAAGAACTTGAAGAACTTCTTTGTCTGCAAATGTGGTTTTAAAGCATCCACAAACTGTTGATTTTCGGAATGAATTAAAAAAGGTTGACCTACCAAGTATTTTGATTTCTGGTCAACCATCTTTTTATATTGATTGTCGACAATCTTGTTGTTAGGAAGATTGTCCAACACAATCAGTTTGCCATTTTCACCGATTGCAGTTCTTTGTTTGAATAGAATGTCTTGTTTACCTTTGTAATAATTTTCACCATCAATCATGTTCTGGTGTTTTTTAGAACGAACAAAACGATTTATTTCAGCTACAATGAACTGTTCATCCGTCATTCTGGTTTCTACATTCTGACGTGCAAGATAATCAATTAAATCGTCAGTATTACTTGAAAACTGAAACAATCATTGTCACCACCTTACTTCAATTTGTTTCTTTTTATCGTTTAGATATAAAATTTGCGGATTTCCTGTTGATGCAGGAAGCATCATCTTCTGCAATGGATATTCTGCGTACCTTTGCCATGCCACACAAGAAATCACTAAATAATCACGTATAGTAACTTTGTTGTTGTATGGGTCAAATACCAACTTTGAAGGTCTTGTCACAGTTCCTTTATGCGTATGACCTACAATCACACAGTCAACACCTTCAATCACGTTTCCCCATCGTTCATTTCGATTAACAGTCGCACCAGTATATATTCCACCGCCTGCACCGTGTGTAACAGCAAACGTATATGGAACTTGATGATTGTTTTTGAACGCCTTATCATTACCGATTTGAATTTTCATAAATGCTGCGTTCTGTCTGTACACATCTTCAAGGTCAAGTTTTGTAAAAATATCATATGTGGGGTCATCATCTGCGTCTTTTATTGACCTGCGTTCATGATTTCCACTTGTAGCACAAAGAATCTTGTCTTTAATAGGTGACAAATATTCCACCATGCGTTTTTTCTGCTCTCTCGGGGGTCGCACAAACATCTTTGGTGACACAGTGAAGGTTGTTGAAATGCAGTCAGAGGCCGGTGCTGCAGGTACTGTTCATGGTTCTTTGGCTGCCGGTGCGCTGACCACTACCTATACTGCATCTCAGGGACTGCTGTTGATGATTCCCAATATGTATAAGATCGCCGGCGAGTTGCTTCCCTGCGTGTTTCATGTTTCTGCTCGTACTGTAGCTACTCAGGCTCTGAATATTTTTGGAGATCACTCCGACGTTTACGCCTGCCGTCAAACCGGTTTCGCCATGCTGTGCGAAACCAACGTGCAGGAAGTTATGGATCTGGGCGCAATTGCACATCTGGCTTCCATTGAAGGCCGTGTTCCCTTCATTAATTTCTTTGACGGCTTCCGTACATCTCATGAGATCCAGAAGATCGCCATTTGGGATTACGATGACCTGAAGGAAATGACCAATATGGAGGCTGTTGCCCAGTTCCGTCAGCACTCCCTGAACCCCGAGCGTCCCTCCATGCGTGGCTCCCACGAAAATGA
>JAFYOL010000006.1 GCA_017560205.1 Erysipelotrichaceae bacterium
CACTTTTGATTCACTGATTTTTGCATATTTCCACAAAGCTTCCTTCAACAAGTCCTGCTTGATTTTCAGCTGCCAAGTTTCATCCATCATTGCCAGCGAACATCCACCACATACTTTTGCATATGGACAGGCAGGTGCAATACGATGTTCAGAAGGCTGAATCACTTTGATCAGCTTTCCAATCGCATAACGTTCTTTTTCTTCTACTACTTCTACTTCACACAGTTCTCCCTGAAGAGCCTGTGGCACAAACACTGGTTTTTTATTGATATAACCAATACCTTCACCATTGATACCGGTCTTTTTCATCAGGATTTCCATTGTAATTCCCCCATTTATCTATTCTATATCATATCATTAAAACAGACTCCTTGAAACCCAAAGAGTCTGTTCTTTTTATCTTAAGCAATTATCATAAGAAGTTCATTCCAGTTGTAAAAATATAGACTGAACAAAGTATACACTTTAAAGATAAATGACTGATATCATTATTCAGCCAATGCTGCATCAATCTTTGCGACAATCGTTTCTGTATCTTCTGCAATGATCACAATCAGTGTATTTCCAATAGTTCTTTGAACACGGTTTTTCACCAGTTCATACTGATCTGGAAGATACGTAGACCACATCTGTTCATAATTGTCCAGATATGCATTCACTTCTTCAGTCACTGTTTCAATCATACCGTCTTTTGCCTGATAAACCATGATTTCTGTAGCATGTACACTCATCATTGGAAGCATAACCAGAAAAGAATCCAGATTCCCTGCATTGATTCCCAGAATATCTGTCAGTTCTTCTGATGAAAGAGCCATCATTGCAGGCAGTTCCATTTCATTGAAGATATCTTCAGCCACTGCATTCCATTCTTCATTGGTCAATACTTTTGCATTCTCTTCTGCAGGTTTAGCACATCCAACCAGTGCCAATGCCAGAATCAATACTACTAAAATACGTCTCATTGTTTGTTCCTCCTGAGGTTTATCTTCCCCTAAGATTTTACTCTATCCAGGGTCATTATAACACGCGTCAAAAAAAAGAGAAGAGTTTTCTCTTCCCTAATTTGAGACTGCCCACGCAGGAATATTGCGTCCTCTGCGCACAAGGATTGTTTTCTGAAAATCAGTCTGATTCAGAAACTCAAGAACTGCTTTTTCTTCTTCCGGATGGCAGCATACCAGCAGTTTGATTTCAATATCCTTTTTCAGAATATCTGCTGCAATCACCATCGTTGTAATTGATTCATTATCACTAGTTCCCATAAACACCGCGATGCCATGGCCACTTTCTCCTACTGTATCTGTCAGATATCCATAATCCACTGGATAAATCAGGTTCTTATAAGCTGGATGAGATGTTCCTTTTGGTCGAACAATTTCCATATGACTTGAAAAATAAAGTGTATCAATCTTCTGCCAGAAATAGGCATTGTTTAGAAATTCAGACATAATGTCCTCCCTTGCTGAGTCTTTCAACAGTTTTATTCTATCAAAGATAATGAAAAAAGTAAATGAAAATGTTTCAGTTTTTGAAAACCATTTACAGTCCTGTGTTATCACTTTCGATTTTTTTACATTCTCTTTACATAAGAAAAAGGAATGCATGCATTCCTTTTTATAAACGATACGTAAAAATACATTTCTTTCTGTCACCCCATTTGTAACAGGAGTGACTTTCTGGAACATCCACAATTCCTTCCAATGTACCATCAAGTGCTTCCAGTGTTTTTCTTGAAGCGTGATTGTCTGGGTTGCAGGTAATCTGCAGCGTTTCCATTCCGAGCTGTTTTGCGCATCGGAACAGAAGACGACATGCTTTCAATGCATAATGATGTCCTCTGTATTTCTCATCAATGTGATATCCTACCTGCCCTAAAATTTCAAGTTCTGGATTCATTCCCATTCTCAAGTCACAGTATCCTACTTTACGTTGGGGTGAGACAGTCAGAATATCAAAATAAATTGTTTCTACTGTTTTATTAAATTCCAGTGTCTTGTAACGATAGTGTTCACGTATGGTCACTTCATTGTCTGTATATGCCAGTTTCTTTCTAAAAAACATGATCTGATGCCATCATCAGCACTTCTTCCACATCCTGCAATGAAAGTGCCCCTTCTTTTACTTTGATGTCATCCACATAGAAACATGGTACATAGTAGTAATCGTACTGGTCAGCCAGTTCTTTTTGAACAGACTCTTCAATCATTTCAATCGCAAGACCCTTAAAACGATCTTCTTTTAAAAGCACATCCAAATCAGCTCTCGTCTTTTTACAGTGAGGACAATACTCCAGATAAAACAGCTGAATCTTTTTCATACTTATTCTCCCAGTACTCGAACCATGGATTCAAGAATATAAGTCAGTTCCTTTTTCTGTTCTGAAGTAAGTTTTGTCTGAGTTGATGGATCGAAACTATCGACTGCACCGATATGAGTATCGATTACCTGACCGTTGACAATCACAAAGACCTGAGGAACATAAAAGACAGGCTCACCATCTTCCTTTTCAAGGAAATCAACGTACATATCAAGAAAACGTTCAATATCCGCATCAGAAATAGGATCAACTGTACTGAACACATCAATGTAATAGACCATCTGTCCGTACTTTTTCGCCAGATCATTTAAAATCGGCACAACCTGAAGACAATATGGACAAGTTGTATACCCAAAATACAGAATTCCTGTCGCCTGTTCATCGACAAGACGGAAACTTTCTTTCATCGTTGTACGACGATAAACATGATCAGTATCTGTAAATCCCTGATACTCAGTCATATCAACCGGCACATTCATCAATTCAATAACTTTATGTTCTCCTGATGGAACATCATATTCTTTAAATTGTGTCTCTGTCTTCCCTGCACATCCACACAGCACAAGAAACGCCAGAAGACAAACAATCAGTTTCTTCATTCATTTTCCTCCTCAATTTTTGTCACCACAATCTGATCCACAATCGCTTCAACTTCTTCACGAGTAGCCAGAGTGTGGGAAAGAGCTGTTGCACTTCCGCATGCACTTGCATACTGGAAGATTTTCAACAGATCCTGTGAACGCAGATAATTCATCAGAAAACCTGCAACAACACTGTCACCTGCACCGATAGTATTCTTTACTTCACCTGGCACAACATTGCTTTTGTAGGCACCCGTAGAGTTCACAAGAATGGCACCATCGCCACCCAGTGAAACGATGCAGTTTTCAGCACCTAATTCTACCAGTTTTTTAGCATCACGCACAATATCCTGCTCAGTGAAAATTGTTCCACCAAACATTTCTTCCAGCTCATCCAGATTTGGTTTGACCAGAAGCGGCTTGTATTTCAAAAATGCCAGCATCGTCGATGGTTTTGTATCCAGAACAATTTTCACTTCATTTTCCTTACAGTATTCCATCATCTTTTCTGCCATGTCAAAACAATTGTCTGGACAGCTTCCTGAAAGCACTAAAATATCATAACTGTTCAGCTTTTCAACACGACGAAGCATGCTTCGTTTTTCTTCTTCAGTAACCTGCGGACCTCTTGCGTTCAATGTCGTTTCAACATTCGTGAATGCTTTTACATTGATACGTGTATGATCCTTAAT
This sequence comes from Erysipelotrichaceae bacterium, assembly GCA_017560205.1. Taxonomy (GTDB): domain Bacteria; phylum Bacillota_I; class Bacilli_A; order Erysipelotrichales; family Erysipelotrichaceae; genus RGIG1896. The sequence continues at coordinate 3,591 of JAFYOL010000006.1, forward strand.
ATAAGTAAAATTGGGTTCAATGTATGTGTAGCGCTGCAGATGCTGCATGAAAAAATCGCGTGTGAAACCACCCACAAATCCTAACGCACGTGATGGAATGCGAAGATTGTTCAACACAATCGATACATTGATACCTTTACCTCCTGCTTCATAATGTTCAGAAACACTGCGATTCAGTTTTCCCGATTCAATTTTGTCAAAGTCCATGTAGTAATCCAATGATGGATTCAATGTGCAGGTGTAAATCATCCAATTCCCTTCTTTCTATTTTATTTCTGATTGAAACAATCAGGGATCATCTTTTCCTGAATCAAAAGACGAACCATTGTATTATCCACAGAGAATTCCTGTGAAATTTCTTTAATCTGATTCAATGCTTTCTGTTTTGCATTCTCCTGTACTGGCTTTTTCACAGCACGAATCATCAGATTCTTTAAAGAGTGATCCATATCAATAAACTCAAGAACCTGAGTCTGATAACCGCAGACAACCAGAGCCTGAGCACGAATTGTATCACTCAGCAGCGCACATAAACGCTCTTTGACAATCCCATACTTCAACAAGGATTCAAAACGTTCAGATTCAATCTGAGTGCTCGCCTCATGGTGGCAGCATGGCACCGACATGATGGCTTTGGCATTTTGACGCACTGCATGATACAGAGCATAGTCTGTTGCCGTATCACAGGCATGCAATGTCACCACCAGATCCACTGGTTCTTCTTCACTCCAGGCCTGAACATTGCCCACCATGAACTTCAGCTGATCATAGCCATAGCTTAACGCTACTTTCTGACAATGTTCAATCACATCTTTCTTTAAATCCAGACCTGTGATTTCAACATCCAGCTTTCTGACTTCATGCAGATAATAATACAGGATAAATGTCAGATAACTCTTACCGCATCCAAAATCCACAATACGCAGTTTCTTGCCTTCTTTTGCATCCTTCAGGCAATCATCCACCAGCTCTAGAAAACGATTAATCTGACGCAGTTTCTGACGCTTAGAGGCAAGAATCTGACCATCCTTAGTCATAATTCCAAGATCCACCAACGGACCAATCACTTCATCTTCTGGAAGCAATGTATTCTTTTTACGATCATGGGCTGCATCAACTGTACGTTTCTGTTTCAAAGCCTGCTTCATCACAAAGATTTTACCCTTTTTAGAAATCTTCAATGCTGCTTCTTCATTTTCAGTAAACGCATGCACCTGTTTAAAATCTTCACTTAACTTGACCAGTTCATCAACCAGATCCTTCTCTTCTACAAAACGATGAAAAACCTGAGTTGCAGTAAAAGATTCTACTTGATATCCTGATCGTTTCTTATCAGAAATCCATTTCAAAGCAACTTTCTGATAATCCTGATCTTTTTTCTTAGGCTGTGACAAAATTACACGAATCATTCTGTCTTCAAACAAATTGATTAATGTTTCTCTCATAAATTCACAACTTCCTCAACCAGATTCAACAGAATCTGTACCATCTTTTCCATATCCTGTACACATGCCACTTCATGACGTCCATGATGATTTGAAGATCCAGTACCCAGATTTGGACATGGAAGCCCCATAAATGTCAAAGTACTTCCATCTGTACCACCACGTGCAGGTTCATTGACGACAGTGTATCCTGCCCTAGCTACAGCACGATTTGCCAGTTCACAGACATGAGGAACTTCATTCAGAAGTTCTTTCATGTTTTTGTACTGATCACGCAGTTTCAGTTCAACAACCTGTTTTTCATAACGATCATTGATCAAAGCTGCATTCTGTTCCATCTGTTTCTTCATTTCTTCCAGCTGATTCAAATCATGATTGCGAATAATATAACTCATATGAGTCAACTCACAGTTTCCACTCATGGAATCCAGATGATAGAACCCTTCACGTCCTTCAGTGTGTTCTGGACGGGAAATATGAGGCAGCAGGTGATGGAATTCCTGTGCAACATTCAAGGAATTAATCATTACATCTTTGGCAGAACCAGGATGTACCGCAACTCCATAAACAGTTACTTTTGCCTCAGCAGCGTTGAATGTTTCATCTGTAACACCATGAATCATACCGCCATCTACTGTATAGGCAAATTCAGCACCAAAACCTGGCACATCAAAATGATCTGCCCCGCGACCAATTTCTTCATCTGGCGTAAAACCAATCTGAATGTCCCCATGTTCAATTTCAGGATGATCTAGCAGATATTCAACCATGGTCAAAATTTCCGCAATCCCCGCTTTATCATCAGCACCCAGCAGTGTTGAACCATCGGTTACGATGATATCTTTACCGATGTACTGCTTCATTGCAGGAAATTCATCAACTTTTGTCACAACAGTATCACTCAGCCACAAATCAGAACCATCATAATTGCAGATCAGACGTGGCTTGACATTCTTGCCGCTGTAATCTGGAGCCGTATCCATATGGGCAATCAGACCAAAAGATGGAACTTTCTTTGTTGTGTTGGATTTGCATGTACCATACACATACCCTGTATCGGAAACACGCACATTCGCAAGCCCCATCGCTCTCATCTCTGCAGCCAGAACTTCCGCAAAATCCTTCTGCACAGCTGTACTTGGTACAGTTGTACTTGATGGATCAGATGTTGTTTCAAACTGCACATAACGCATTAATCTTTCTTCTACTCGCATATTATTCTCCCTGATAAGGCTGCCATAAACAGCTTTCTTTTGTCATTTCTGTAAACTTTGCATCAAAACTGGAATCCAGTGGACTAGCCGCAAAAACACCAAATTTCAAACGCTGACCTAAAGGATCCAAGTGAAACAGTCGCATATCCTTGTAATGAACCCCATTAAAGGAATTCTGTGCCAGAAACGTGAAGTTTCTGTGATGAATTCGAAAATACATCGAATGAATCTGAGAAGCAATGTTCATACTGGACTGATCAGAATATCCATTCTGTGTCACAACTGTAATTACTTTTGATGCGACCGCATCCATCGCTTCAACACACAACTTGAACCAGCACCCATCCGTAATATAAACTACTAGACCACACTGATCATATTTTTTAAGATGATGAAAATCAACTTTAACTGTCAGTGTCATCTCATCTTCACCCTCAAACACCAGCATCGGTGCATTATGATGAGTTTCATTGATATAGGTCTGATTCCATAAATTCGTTTTAGGATCAGTTGAAATCAAAACACTCTTTTCTTTTACTATTTTGTCTTTCGGTTCATTGATCCACTGCAGATCAAGAAAACTGATTCTCTTTTCCATTCTGCTTCACTTCCTGTTCAACATTTATTTTAACACATAAAAAGAGTCCTGAAAAACAGAACTCTTACTTCTTAATATCCAGTTGAGAAAGTAAAGCTGAATTCATCGCCATCGGCAACCTTCAGCTCTGATGCACCTGTACAATAGCCTGCCTGAATACAGGATTCATTGTTTTCAGATGTGTATCCCCACCAAGGTCCTTTAGCCCAATCTGTGGTTTCAACACCCATCAAACCATTGATCTGCATACCATAAGCAGTATCTTCGCTCACCAGCTGCAATTCATCAGCATTGGCACTCAGCACATCCGCTAAAGTCAATTCAATACCAGATGCACTCACAGTCCCTGTAAACAGTTCTTTCTGATTCATCGCATCCTCAATCTTCAAGGTGATGGTAATCGTCTCTTCTACTTCATCTTTGACATTGTTTTTTGTGCATCCGCATACCGCAAACACCAGCAGCACACTCAGCAGCATTTTCATCAGTTTCATACGTTTAATCTCCTTTCAATTTTCTTTAGCACTACCCTCAGAGGCTGAAACAGTACAAAACAGGAAACAGCACTGAGAACACCTTGAATCAATGATGTCTTCAGTCCTGCAAACAGATAAAAGGCAGTGACTTTAGAAGAAAACAACAGATACGGCACTTGCAATAACTGACCCGTCATAAAGGACAGCACACCACACAAAACACTGTACCCAAGTACACGATCCTTTAATACAGACTTCATCACAATCACAATCAATGTATAACACGGATAAATCAAAAAATACATGAATGTCCATGGTGTAATACCATTGATGACCATGTTGACAAGACCGTAAACCAGAGCACCCATCAAAGAAATACGCTTATCAAACACCACCGCAAACATCATTACAGTCAACGTAATCGCTTCAAGATACAGAACCTGTGAAAACGAAGTAAAAACGACTGCCTCAATGCAGGCAATAATGGATATGACACATAATTCCTTAACATTGAACTGACCAGATCGCATATATTTCTCCTTTCTATCAAAAGAAAAAGCCCATTTCCTCTGAAATGAGCTGAAAAAACTGAAACAAGTTCAGCTTCTTTCCTTCACCCAGAGGAAAAACCACCTTTGTATCAGGCAGGTCTTCCGGCTTAGCATCATCCTACTTTTCCGCCTTCCCATGATTTCTCACAGTGGCCAATGGAAGTTCGTCCGCATCACGGTTGCTGGGGCAGCTGAAGATTGCTTCATTCCCATATTAAGTACAGTACACCTGAATACAGTATCATTATAGCACAACATAAATAAAAGAGTTCTGGAACTTTCATGAATTTCTTTTCAACTGACCATCTACACGATATACTGATTCTGGAAGTGATTTTTATGAAATACAGATTTGTACATTCAAACGATATTCCTCGAATCCGAGAAATCTATGCCCCCTTTATCAGCACCACAGTAACTTTTGAAATGGTTGTTCCAGATGAAAATGAAATGCTGCAGCGCATGCAGTCCATCACTCAGACTTATCCCTGGATTGTACTTGAAGAACACGGCGCTGTACAAGGCTACGCCTATCTGAGCACATTCAATCCACGCGCAGCCTACCAGCACACTGCAGACTTGTCCATCTATCTGTCTGAAGATGTCAAAGGCAAAGGATATGGCAGAAAACTCTGTGAACTTCTTTTTGAAATCGCTAAGTTACAGAACATTCATCGCATCATCTCACTCATCACAGAAGAAAATAAATCTTCTAAAATCTTTCATGAAAAGATAGGATTCATTTGCCAGGGAACTTTAGAAAAAGTCGGTTATAAACATGACCGCTGGCTGAATGTCAGTTTCTACACTAAATCACTCATCGCTCCAATTGAACCAAGCCCCCTTGTTGCCGTCTCTCACATCAAAGAAAAAGCCCAGGAACTCCTGGACCAATTCAATCAGAACACAAACTGAACAAACATCATATACACCAATGTTCCTGCCAGTATACTGAGCAGGACATTTTTCTTTTTCAGATGAACAAGTGCAGTGACCAGAACACCTGCAAAAGTAGAAACCCAGCTGGATGCATTAGAAAACGAAACACCTTTTATACAATACACCACCAGTAAAATCATAATGGCACAAGGCAGTTGTTTCTCAAGTGTAATCATGATATCCGGAAGCTGTTTCTTTCCAGAGAAAATCACAAATGGAAAAGCTCTCAACCCAAAAGTCATCAAAGCCACCATGCCAATCATCACAAACGCTCTCATGTCGATGTCCTCCTTTGATTCTTTACCACAAGAATCAATACACTCAGACAAAGTGCCACCAGAAGAAACTGATCAGGACCTAAAACCACAAGACATAATCCCCCACACAACAACCCTGTCCAAAATGGAAAATGATCCTGATGTGCGCAGTACTGTTCAACAACGATGCACACAAACAAAGCAGTCATCGCAAACTCAAATCCGGCAGTATTAAATGGAATCAGATTCTTTAAAAGACTACCTAAAACACACCCTGCAATCCAATACAGATGATTCAGTAAAGAGATCATAAACAACAAATCATCATCTTTTTCATCCATTGAACTGACCAAAGAATACGTTTCATCGGTTAAAGAAAAAATCAGATACAGACGCTTCAATAACGGAAAATGACGATATCGCTCCACCAATGAAAGACCATAAAACAGATGACGAGACTGAACCAGAAATGTCAACAAAGCAACCGACACCAAAGATGTACTGGATGACAAAAGCGCTACCATCACAAACTGCATGGAACCCGCAAAAATCGTAGAAGCCATCAGAAACGACCAGAACAGGCCATACCCTGCATCACTTAGAAGCATACCAAAAGCTATCCCCAAAGGAACATACCCCAGGCACACCGGAAAAGTCAATTGTATGCATTTTCTTAATTTACTCATAGAAGAATTATAACGCAAAAAGAAAAGATGCCGAAGCATCTTTTACATATTTTTAAGAATCTGTGAAAGCATTGGCACCAGCTGCTGCTTGCGGGAAATGATATCTGGGTCATATCCTGAACGATCATTGAAGGATGTTTTCATGATATCTGCCATGACATGAGACAGCTTTCCACTGAACACAAACATTGTACCTTCAGCCATAACA
>JAFYOL010000062.1 GCA_017560205.1 Erysipelotrichaceae bacterium
AGGTTCACTTCAGTTGAAGGCACCTTGCCGCCATGCAGATATTTGAACCACAGTTTTGCATGTTCCTTTTCATTAGCTGCTGTATCCTCAAAGAATGCAGCAATCTGCTGATAACCATCTTTCTTTGCCTGAGATGCATAATAAGTATACTTGTTTCTTGCCTGGCTTTCCCCTGCAAATGCTTCCCAAAGATTCTTTTCAGTTTTTGTTCCTTTTAAATCTTTCATCGTATAACCCTCCTGTGATGAAAGGACACACAGAACACTGTGATCCTATCTGTAATATATCCTATTTATCACAGCCTTACAACTGTTTTGTCACAGATGGAAGTTCAAACCAGAATGTTGTCCCTTCATTCAGTTTTGATATCACTCCATACTTGGCCTGATGCAGTTCAAGTATTTCCTTGCAGATGTTCAAACCGATGCCGCTGCCCTTTTGAGCACGCACATGAGTGCGGTCAATCTTATAGTAGCGATCCCAAATATAACGAATCTGATCAGATGAAATCCCTTCGCCATAATCCTGAATTTCAAAACGTACAGAATCATCGACTTTCTGACAACGAATATCAATACGGCGTGAATCTGTTGAATATTGAATCGCATTGTTGATGAAATTGTAAAGCACCTGTGACAAACGTTGAGGATCACTGTATACAGATACATCATCACACGTCAGAATCAGTTCAAATCCTTCTGCATCCATGTATTTCTGATAACGTTCTACTATTGATTTTAACAGTTCATTCATCTGAACAGTTTCTTTGTTTAAAATAACCTGATGACTTTCAAGACGACTTAAATCCAGAAGATCATTGACCAGTAAACTTAAACGACGTGCTTCATCAATAATCACCTGTGCATTTTCAGGTGTATTTTCCCCTGGAAGATCACGCATCATTTCACTGTATCCTTCAATCATTGTGAGTGGTGTACGCAGATCATGAGAAACATTGGAAATCAGATCACGTCGCATCTGATCCACTTCTTTCAGCTGCTGCACTGCATAATTCAACGTTTCATTCAGTTCATTGATTTCCTGATAGCCAGATGCCTTAAACTGTACATCTACATTTCCTGTTGCTAGAATCTTGGCAGACTGATTGATTTCCTCCAAAGGACGAGTTACCTTCAAATTCATAAAAATGGCAAGTCCAAAAGCCACAATCACAATAATTCCTGTAATAAACATCAACTGTACATTCAATGTTTCAATCGTAGAATTGACTGGTGAAATACGTGTACTGACCAGAATCAAAGCATCATGATTGACAGTTTTAGCCAAAACAATGTCCTGATTTCCTGTTTCCTTAAATGGAAACTGACTGCCAAATCCCATAGGAATGACTTCAATGGTTTCCACTTGATAACGGCCATTGTTTTCTCTGGCTTTCTGCCAATAGTCTACAACCTGTTCGCCGCTTAAACGTGCTACAGCACAGGCAGAACGATCCTGTGAGACATACTGCACTTCTGATGGAATGGAATCCAGATTAACAAACTGCACCACACGAATGCACACTTCATTATCAGAACTAAGTGTATCAATGGTCTGTTGTATATCCTCTTTATTTCCAAGTGATGATGTCAGCTGCACTGCAACATCATTCAGGTTTTTTGTCTTGATGGATTTATAGAAGGTATCCAGAAAAGCAGTCTGAAAAAGCCAGATCAGAAAAACCATGGCAAAGACAAAACTCAACAGATACATCAGAATCTTCCAGCGAAGACTAATTTGTTTTTTCAAAACGATATCCTACCCCTCTTAGTGTTACAAGATAACGACTGTAATCTTTCAGATTACGTCGAAGAAGTTTAATATGTGTATCCAATGTACGATCATCCCCAAAGAAATCATAGCCCCAGACCAGTGAAAGCAGTTTTTCACGAGTCATGGCAATACCACGATTGTTGACTAAAGCACACAGCAGTTCATATTCTTTTGGTGAAAGTGCTGCAATCTCTCCATCAACAAATACCTGTCGTGCTGAAAAGTCGATCTTAAGGCCTTCCACTTCAAACGTATCATGTTCAACACTTTTTACACGTTTGACAATAGCCTTGATGCGCATCATCAACTCTTTCGGAGAAAATGGTTTAACGACATAATCATCCACACCCAGATCAAATCCATGAATCTTATCATATTCTTCACCCAGTGCAGAAAGCATCAGAATCGGTACATTCTTTTCTTTGCGAATCTGGCGACATGCTGAAAAACCGTCAAGTTCAGGCATCATAATGTCCATAATGATACAATCATAATCATTCTTTAAAGCCTTCGCTACAGCATCAAGACCATCAAATGCTTCATCACATTCAAAACCTTCATACTGTGCATACTTACGGATCATTTCACGAATCTTAATTTCATCATCAACAATCAACAGTTTAATCATACAAATCACCATGTTCATCATAGTCACTGCATGTGAATTCCATGTGAACTCCTCCCTTATAGTATAAAAGAAAAAGAAACGGGTAAACCGTTTCTTACAAAGATTTAATCTTTTCTACTGCCTTATTCAGACATTCTGTATCAGCAGCTTCAACATTTCCACCATCAACCAGATGAGCAGTCATCGGATTGAGTGGAATCTGAGCCAGCAGTTCAAGACCATACTTGTCTGTAATGTCTTTTGCATGACTTTCACCAAATACATACAATTTCTTGCCGCAGTCTGGACATTCCACATAGCTCATGTTTTCTACGATACCCAATACTGGAATATTCATCATATTGGCCATGTTGATGGCTTTTTCTACGATCATGCTGACAAGCTCCTGTGGAGTAGTGACAATAATGATACCATCGACAGGCAGCTGCTGGAACACTGTCAGGGCAACATCACCAGTACCTGGAGGCATATCCACAAACATATAATCCACATCATGCCAGATGACATCGGTAAAGTACTGAGCCACCATATTGGCGATAACTGGACCACGAAGCAATACAGGCTGTGTTTCTTCTTCCAGAAGCAGGTTTGTAGAAATCATCTGAATTCCTGTATCACTCATTGCAGGAAACATGCCATAATCATTACCACCAATCGCTTCATGGACACCAAATGATTTTGGAATAGAAGGACCTGTAATATCACCATCTAAAATGGCAACACGATTGCCTTCTCTGCTCATGGCAACTGACAACAATGATGTCACCAAAGACTTCCCTACGCCACCTTTGCCACTGATAACACCGATTACTTTATTCACCTTGCTGTAAGGATTCAGCTGTGCCTTCTGAATTCCCTTGCGTTCCTTGCAGTCTTTACTGGAACAGCTTGAACAATTATGATTACATCCACTCATGTTGAATATCTCCTTTTAAAATACTCAATTATTTTACCACACTTGCACTGAAATGGACATTGAAATGTTTCTGAACGAATTTTATAATAAGTAAAAAGGAGGCAGTTTCATGATTATTGTCATATTTTCACTTATTTCAATACTGATTTTATGGATTGCCTTGCGTGTTAAAAAATCAGAAAAAGCAGTGACGCTATGGGCCAACAGCACTGAACAGATTGTCGTAAAAGACATCAAGTCATACAATACAGCCTGTTACAGATTGTTAAGAAACTATGCAGTCATCTTATTTCTGATTGGATTGCTGGTATCAACAGAAAAGATGATTCTAATGATTATTGGATATCTTTGTGTGGTCTTTGCATCTCTTGGACTAATGGTCATCTATTCTTTGGTTGAATCAAAACATCGCATATAAAACACAAAAGACACCTTATAGGTGTCTTGTCATTATTTCATTGTGGGGAAAAGGTTACCTTGTAGCCCACTGTTGGTCAGTGGCTAGATACATGTCAACCGGATCTTGACAACTATACAAGGCAAGCAATCTTTCGATTGCTCAATAATAATAACACTTGTGAAGATATTTGCAAGTGTTTTTTAAAGAAAAAGAGGTTTCCCTCTTAATCAAACAGATTATCACTTTGATGTTCACTGAAATCAGGCAAATCAGGCAATTCATCCAAAGACAACAGTTTAAAGCTGTCCATGAATTCTTCTGTAACACCATACAAAATTGGACGTCCTGGTGCTTCTGATCTGCCCATTTCGGTGATCAGATTTCTAGCCTGAAGCTTTCTTAACATCATATCACAGCCTACACCACGGATTTCTTCAATTTCAACACGTGTAATTGGCTGTTTATATGCAACGATTGCCAAAGTTTCCAATGCACTTTGAGACAGTGCAGAAGTCTTGGCAGTCTGAAACAGTTTCTGTGCAAATGGATGCACGATGGCCTTGGACATGAATTTCCAGATTCCACCATAGCAGACCACTTCCATACCGAAGCTGTCATCCTGATATTTTTTCTGCAGAGTATCCAGAAGCTGCTGAGCGATGTCTTCACTGATTTCCAGTGATTTCGCCATCAATTCTTCTGTAATGCCTTCATCCCCTACAAGGAACAATAGACCTTCTGCAATTGGCAGCAATTCTTCCATTATGCCATTCCCCTTTCAAACCAGATGGTTTCAGATTCATCCACACTGAACACAAGAATGTGATTTTTAGCCAGTTCCAATACAGCCAGGAATGTCACAATCGATTCATGAAGACTTGTGCAGTCTTCGAGCAGATTTTCAAATGTGAATATTTTAGGCAGAGTACGCAGACGTGCAGTAATCTGCATTTTACGATCATCCACCGATAATTCTTTTTTTGTATAGCGAGTTTCAATCGGTTTTGACAACTGTGCACGACGCAGACACTTCATCATTGCCTTCACCAGATCATACGGATTGCCTTCCAGCTTCTCATCGGATTCCATCTGAACCCACTGATCACTTTCATTGGACAGTGGACGAGTCAGATGCAATTGACGTTCCTGGTGCAGTTCATTAAGTGCACTGGACACTTCTTTGAACTGCTGATATTCAATCAGACGACGTACCAGACGTTCTTTTGGATCTTCTTCATATTCAGCTTCCAGTTTGGAATCATCCTTAGGAAGAAGCTTACGGCTTTTGTATTCAATCAAAGTTGCCAATTCAACCAGATATTCGCTTTCTACTTCAAGATGAAGATGTTCCATCTGATTCAGATAGCTGAGATACTGGTCGGCAAGCAGACTGATATCCAGATCAAACAGATCCAGTTCGTGTTCTTTGATCAGATGCAGCATCAGATCCAGTGGACCTTCAAACTGCTGAGTATTTACCTGAAACGACAAAACAATCACCTCTGCATGATTATATCAAAAGAAGCGACAGATTGTCACTTCTTTTTTCCGGTTAGAATACGAAGCATTTCTTTTCTATCCCATGGAACAAGCGGATACAGATAACTGACTGGTCCGCAATCTGTACACAACAAAATCAGAAAGCATAGAAACAAGCCTAGTGCAAAACCAACTCTCTGATAAAAAAGTGTACATAAGACCAGAAAGAAACGAGTCAGTTTGTTGGCCATGGAAAGTTCATAACTTGAAGTGACGAAATTCCCGACATTGGATATCGCGACCAGCACCAGCATTTCCTGTGTATAAACACCAAAATTCACGGCACTTTCTCCTAAAAGAAAGACGGCAATCATTCCCAGCATACTTGATAAAATGGAGGGTGAATGAATCAAAGACAAACGAATCCACTCAATGATGGCATCCACCGCCATGACCTGAAAGACAAAAAAGCCAAGTTCACTTAATGATTCAAAATTCAGCGTACAAACCCATACAGGCACAAGAAAGACACTGATCATCAACCCCAATGTCCTTAAAAATCGAAGCATCATGGAAATCAGACGAGGCTGAGTCACTTCTTCAATCTGACTGGTGCATTCAAAAAGTGTCAATGGTACCAGCATGGCGGTCGGACAATGATCTACTACAATCGCAATCTGCCCCTGCAGCAGATGAATACACACCAGATCAGGTCGTTCTGTAAAGCGTACATGAGGATATGGGTTGTACCATTGCGGATACAACAGATCAGCCAGTTCACGCTCAGACTGCAGATTTATTGAAGAAGAAATGTGACTTAAACGCATTTTCAGATCATCCAGAACATCCCTCTGAACGACATGATCCAAATAAAACAGTGCAACATCCGTACAGCTTTGTGTTCCAAAGGTGTACTTTTCAATGCACAGATCTTTAGCACGCAGACGTTTGCGAATCAGACCTACATTGACCATCAGCAGTTCGACAAAGCCATCACGTGCACCACGAATGCTTTTTTCAACGGTCGGCTCACTTGTAACTCTTCCTGGGTATGCTCGTGTATCCACCACATAACACAGCGTCTGATTCATCACAAACACCACCGTCTGTCCCTGAAGCATCAATTCATAAGCTTCATCGAGTGTTTCTACACTGCATACCGATGCATTTAAAAAGACACGTAAATCCAATGCAGTAATCAATCCTTGAATCAAAGGTTCAACACTGCTGGATGTCGTAATTCCTCCCAGAAACAAAAGCACATAATCTGCAGAATCTGTAGTCACCGAACGAATCGTCAAATCAAAACAGCTGCATTCTTTTTTAAACCAGGAAATATTTTCATACGTTTTATCAGATATCAATGTCATAACTTCGGTTTAAACATCAGTGCAACCAGAAATGCACAGGTAATGGCTGTCGTAATCCCTGCACTTGTGTTGCTCAACATATTGGAAACCATACCTAGAAATCCATTTTGAGCTGCACCCTGCATGGTGGCATGCATTAAGGTATGACCAAAGGATGTAATTGGCAACAAAGCTCCTGCTCCTGCAAACACAATCAGTTTATCGTACAGATCAAAGAAATCCAGAAAAGCACCAATTACGACAAACATTGATGTAATATGACCTGCTGTAAAAGAAGTCAGATCATAAATCAATTGTCCCAGCACACAAATCAGACCACACACAACAAACGCATTCAAATAAATCATACATCACACCTCTGATAGACCACACAATGAGATACACATGGTATGGAATCTTTCTGTTGAATCATCACTGGGCTTAATAAAGCTCCTGTTGCCGCAATCAGGACACGATTATATTTCCCCTCTTTCATCTTTTTAAAAATAGATGCAATTGTACCCAATGCACTGCAGGCACATCCGCTTCCACCTGAAAATACAGGCTGAGTTTCAAGGTTATAGATCATTAATCCACAATCTGATAACTTAGTCTGTGTATCAATATTCTGACTGTTAAATAGATCAAAAAGAACCTGATGTCCGATTTTAGATAAATCACCCGTCACAACCAGATCATAATCACTGAAGTCTGTGCTGGTGTTTTTAAAATGAGTCATGATGGTATCATAAGCCGCTGGTGCCATGGCAGAGCCCATATCATTGACATTCTTGAAGCCAAAATCAATGACTTTACCAATCGTAGCACTGATTAGCTGAATATCACTTTTCTGACTGGAAAAACAGATTGCACCAGCCCCTGTCACTGTAAATGTTGTCGTATCTGGCTTTTGGATGCCATATTCATTCGGATAGCGAAACTGACGTTCAGCAGTTGCATTGTGGGAACTGGCAAATGCACATACCTTCTCACAGAATTCCCCTTCAATCAACATACCTGCCACGGCAGATGAAAGCGTTGATGCACTGCATGCAGCATAAACACCAAAGAAAGACTGATTGATGTGCTTCATGAAATAGTGTGCAGTCCCCAACTGATTAATCAAATCTGATCCCACATAACAATCCACATCTTCTGCCTTCAGATTTCTTTTCTTTAGCATAGCTTCAACTGCACTTGCCAACAATCTTCTTTCTGCCATTTCATAAGTCTTTTCACCACAGTAAATATCATCAAAAGTCACATCAATTTCTGATCCTAAAAGCCCATCTTTTTCCATCGGTCCACCACTGCATGCAGCAGAGTGAACATAGACATTCTTGAAATGAACTGTCTTCATAATCCGCTCACCAGACGTATTAAACCAAGCACATAGCTGGCCACAATACCATATGTCAGCACTGATCCTGCAAGTTTAAACATGTTGGAACCAATGCCATAAATCAGTCCTTCTGATTTGGATTCCAGTGCACAAGAAGTTAATGAATTAGAGAATCCTGTAATCGGAATAAATAAACCAGCCCCTGCAATCTGACCCAATCGATCATATACACCAAATCCGGTCAATAAAGCTGCCGTTGCAATAAAAGTCATCAACGTAGGTGCAGTTGCCTGCTGAACAGACAAATTCAATTCACTCATAAATCCTTCCAGCACAAGCTGTCCTGCTACGCCCATGCATCCTCCCCATACAAATGCCATGATGATGTTTTTCAGTTTCAGTTTTGGCGGGATAGAATTTGAAACTGACTTTTCAATTTGATTGATGTCCATAACAATACCTCCACCGGTATTATTGGAAATCACCTGCATTTTAAACATAAAAACACGTCTTTCGACGTGTTTACTTTTTCAGAAACTCTAATATCTTTGCATCATAGTCTTTCGCTTCATCATACACCGCATGACCATATTGCGGATACACCCGCAATTCTGCA
>JAFYOL010000063.1 GCA_017560205.1 Erysipelotrichaceae bacterium
CGTAATCTTCTTATCGATTGAATCTACACGTACATTTACTTTAACGCCAATGCGTTCAGCATCAATTGATGGTACACAAAGCAGTACCTTTTCAATTTTAGCCCCTACTTTTTCAGAAGCACTTTTTACCATTTTCGCAACGGTTTCACTGACCAGTGGTGAATCTATAATCTGTCCACTCTCTACTCCAGAGCACTGGACACGTTCGACTTTTATTACATTAAATCGAGTATTGAAAAATTCCCCGACAATTAAACGAAGTTCATGATCAGCAATTTCAAGTGCAGCAAGAATCTGCTTATTATTCACAGAGTTTACCCCCTTAGAACTATACGCAATAATAGTACCATATTTAGAGGAACTTAAAAAGTTTTTTTTATTTTCATGGAAAAGAATTTTTAAACATTTTCAAATAAATTATTGTTGCATTTTCATTTAAAGCATGATATAGTTTCTAGGCAAATGTGAACATGAAGGGAGGTTACGGTATGTCAAGAGTTTGTGCCGTATCTGGTAAGAAAGCATTGTCTGGTAATAAGCGTTCACATTCCCTGCACGCTACTCGTCGTAAATGGAATGTAAACCTGCAGACTGTTAGAGTCATGGTTGATGGGAAACCTCAGAAAGTCCGTATGTCTGCCCGCGCTCTGAAAACGCTGAAAGCTCAGCAGAATGGCTAATTTATAAAAACATCACTGGTAATCCAGTGATTTTTTATTTTTTCCTTAACTAAAGAAAAAAGCGGATACTCCGCTTAATTTCGATCATTGGACTGGATGCACCACAAATCACCTGTGGTCATAACAGTCCCTTTTTTATTTAAAATCTCATTACTGAGACAAAGAACGTTCTTACAATCAAGTTCATACTGATTTAAATCATATGAAAAACCCTGTAAAGAGACAACTGCATGATCTACCGCAAAAAACGAAACATATCGATAATCCATTTTTATAAGCTCACATGTCCCCTTGTGGATCAGAAACACATGATTCTGCTCATCCAGCAGTTCACAGCCATAATTGGCAACCAGACGAAAATTAACATAAGTGTGATCAAATCTTCCTGACATCGATGTAACCAGAATAATTCTTTCATACCCATTTTCTTTCGCCCATAAAACTGCAGCCTCAGAATCTGATACATCCTTTCGTGGATTCAGTTTTATCAATGAAGCACAGTTTTTTTCCAGAAGTTTTTTTTCATCCTCAGTTACTGAATCAAAGTCACCCAATGCAGTTTTCATTGAAATCCCTTGTTTCAGACAAATCAAAGCTCCTCGGTCTACACCAATGACATCGCCATCAAACTGAGGAAGAAAACTGGCATTTGTCAGAACACAATATGCAGTTTTTAACATAATGAAGCACAGCGTTCTTTGATATCTCCACCAAAGACATAACTTCCTGCAACAACTGCATCAACACCTGCTTCTTTAACAAGCATTGCAGTTTCACCATTGATGCCGCCATCAACTTCAATCAGACAATCCAGATGTCTTTCATCAATCCAGTTTCTCAGTGTTCTGATTTTATCCAATGATGTTGGATCAAATTTCTGTCCGCCAAATCCTGGTTCTACAGACATAACCAATACAAGATCAAGTTCATTGACTAATTCTTCCAGCACAGATACTGGTGTCTTGGGTTTAATTGAAATACCCGCTTTGCATCCCATCTGATGAACCTCTGCAATTAGTTCTCTGATTTTTTCTACACTTTCAACAGCTTCATAGTGGAAAGTATAGATATCAGCACCAGCTTTTATAAAAACAGGTGCATATTTCAAAGGGTCGGAAATCATCACATGTACATCCATTAAAAGTGTACTGGATTTTTTCATTGCCTTTAAAATATCTGGTCCAAAAGTAAGATTAGGGACAAAATGTCCATCCATGACATCAAAATGCATCCACTGCGCGCATGATTCTTCAAGCTGTTCTACAGCCTTTTTTGTATCACTGAAATCCATGGATAAAATAGAAGGTGCAACAATCATCAGTATTTCTCCTTTCGATTTTGAATCAAGTGAAGCACTTCAAGATAGTGCTGATAACGGATAGAAGAAATTGTTTTTTCTTCTACCCCTTTTTTCACTCCACAACCAGGTTCATTTTCATGAACACAATCTCTGAACTTACAAGGCTCCGCCTTAGCAAATTCCCACAGTGCATCTTTCAGATCCTGAACGGACATACGGTCAAATTCAAGTGAACTGAATCCTGGTGTATCCGCAACCCATCCACCACACACTTCATGCAGTTCAGTATGACGAGTTGTATGCTTACCTCGACCTAACGCTTTAGAAATTTCCTGAGTCTGAATTTCAAAATCAGGTAAATAAGTATTGATCAACGATGATTTTCCTGCACCGCTTTGTCCAGTAAGAACAGTAATCTTGTCTTTCAATAAAGACATCAATTCTTCACTCTGTTCACCCTTGGCATGCAGAATAACCTGATAGCCGCTGCGACGGTAATCTTCAATCCACTCTTTCATCTGATCACTCATCGGACAGACATCCACCTTTGTGATCACAAGAAATGGCTGAATTCCCGCATGTTGAATCAGAATCAGAAGACGGTCAACAAGCTGACATGAAAAATCAGGATCTACCATCGACATAATAATCATAGCCTGATCAACATTGGCAATGCTTGGTCGAATCAGCTGATTCTTTCTTTTTTCAATAGCTTGGATACACATCTTTCCTTCAAGACGTTCCAGTTTCACAAAATCACCTACAACAGGAGACTGTTTTAAACGCAGTTTACCCATTGCGACTGCTTCTACTCGTTCATTTTCATACAGAACGGTATATTGATTTGATACGATTTTAATTACTCTTCCGATCATAGTTCTCCTAGTAGAAATACAGCGTAATGTACGCTCCC
>JAFYOL010000064.1 GCA_017560205.1 Erysipelotrichaceae bacterium
TAGATGTATTTTTTTCTAATTATTTTCATAAATGGGTACTTTATTGGATTGAGAATAATATTGACCCTAATTATGCACCAGTAAAAGGATGGTGGGATCAATGGATTAAAGATATATCCACTAACGAAGAAAATGAAAAAGAGTTATTTTTTAGAATTTGTAAAGAATTCTTTGAAATGTATGAAAATAAGGGTGCGAATCAATTGGAAAGAATAATTGGTATAAGATAAGTTTGAACCTTGAATGGAGTGCATAGACAATAAGGAAAACTATGTCAAGCAACAATTCAAATACAGGTCCTATCCACAGGTACATTTATTTGATGCTCAAGGCAATCCAGTAAATGTTAAAGGGGATATTGTTGATAGACGAAGCATAGAAGCTCATATTCCTTATAAGGGTAAATAGTGCTGTAGGAGGAAATATATATATGATAACGCGAATTTTAAATGAGATTGAAAGTTGTCATTACTGGGACGCTAGGCTGCTTAAATTGGATTGCAATTATTTTGGCGATGAAATATCCCTATGCTTTGGTGACAAAAATATAGAATATGAATTTCATTTCATTGGATGTTTTGAGATTGGTATTAAGCATGATTATCAGTATTCAAAAAAAACACTATACAGAAATTTGAAGATTGCACAGATCCCATTTTTTATTCAGGATATCAAACTAGATGAAAAAGAAGTGCTTAAGGAGAAGTACTATGAATTTCTAATTGATGCTTATCCATTATCTTTAAAAATAGTGTGTAAGCAGTTTGAAATCAAAAAGACAGTGTAGTGTGTTGAAAAAGGATTTTAAAATTTATTACATCACACGAATAGAAGACTGTAAGTTTCAATGCTAAAGTTTGCTTTTGTTGGTACTAATAATGTGGTGTATATTACTACGTTTCATACTGAGGGTGGCTTGCTTCGTTTTAATGACATAAAAGAACAGATTGACCAACGCTGCGGATGGATTGCACCAATCAGTGTATATGCTGGTGAATATGAACAGGAAGCACTTGCATTGGGCGCTCTTAACGCATTAACAGGTAAATCTGAAGTGCTGACGTATTCTGGAAAACCGGTATGGGATGGCTTTAATGATGATGAAGGACAGAATTGATTTCTGTCCTTTTCTTTTCGCATTAAAAGAGTTTAAGAATCATAAAGAGTAGTGAAAACACATCTGGAATTATCGCTGATGATATGATATAATCATCAACGTTAGGAGTGAAACTATGTCAGAAAAGATTTATGTAACTCAAGCTGGTCTTGAAGAATTAAGAAAAGAATATGATAATTTAATCCATGTTGTACGTCAGGAAGTTATTGAAGACTTAAGAGCTGCTCGTGCACAGGGGGACTTGTCAGAAAACGCAGACTACGATGCAGCACGTGACCGTCAGGCTCAGGTAGAAGCTCGTATTGCTCAGCTGGATGTCATGCTGAAGAATGTTGTGATCATTGGTGAAGGTAATGGTCAGACAATTCAGCTTGGTTCTACATTCACAATTGAAGAACTGGATACAGGAGATAAGGGAACTTATACAATCGTTGGTTCAGTAGAAGCTGATCCACTGGCTGGTAAATTGTCAAACGCAACTCCACTGGCTATTGCTGTTATGGATCATAAAGTTGGCGATACAGTAACTGTTGATTGCGATGATTCTTACCAGGTTAAGATCGTTGATATTCTTGTTAAGTAAATGAAAGAAACAATCTGAGAAATCGGATTGTTTTTTTTGAGGTTTTTGTAAAAAAAATTGAATAATGAAGTGGAGGGATATGATGAAAAAACTTCTGCTTCTTTTTTTCTTTTTGATTCTATGTGTACCTATTCGATTTCAAGTTCTTGATCTACATGATACAAAACCAATTCATGTAGAGATTAAAGGACATGTTCAATCACCAGGTATATATACAATGCAGAAAGGAGATACCATTGAAAGTCTTTTAGAGTTAGCAGGTTTATATGAAGACAGTGATTTACGTTCTATTAATCAGACTCAAATTCTTCATGAACAGGATGTCATTGTCATTCTGCAGATTCAATTAAAACTGATTTCGATTAATTCAGCTTCTATTGAGGAATTGATGACTTTACCAGGCATAGGTGAAATGACTGCTTTGAGAATCATTGAATATAGACAGATGCAATCTTTTCAATCACTTGAAGATTTAATGAATGTCAAAGGCATTGGACAGAAAAAGTTTGATGCTTTGAAAGGTCTAATTTGTTTATGAATGGTATTCTAACTTTATTTCTGTTCTTTTATTTTTCGTTGAATACATCTGTGTATATCAAGTACTTTTTATGGTTTAACTCCATTCTTTATCTTTGTATGAAAAAGAAAATTCTGCTGGTACTGGTCCTGTTTGTGTTGATTTTACGTTCCTTCATTCCTTTGCCTCATCTGGAGTTTCCGGTCACTGGGATTGTATCAAAAGTCTATGATGCATCCTTTCAGATTCGTACACTTTATGGAACAGTTCAATGTATTACAGATCAACCTGTTTCTTTGGATAGTGTTGTAAAAATAGAAGGAACACTTATTGAGAATCAATCTTTTGCATTTACACCTGTTACTTCGGTATCTGACTATGCAGTTGTGGCTGATAGAGTAGAGATTCAATTCCAATTATGTACACTGCGCTTTATCATTGATCAACGTATAATGAAAAATGATGATTCTTTGACTCAGAATTATTTAAAGAAATCAATACTGCGTTTATCCTCGAATGAGGAATCACTTGAAAGTTTGGATTCAATTCAGCTTGTCATGATGATCTCTGTGTTAAAAGAACTGTTTCGTAAATTTCTTAGTGATAAAAAGTGGAGGAAGGTTGAATCATTTCTGATTGTCTTTTTCTGTATGTTGTGGAATATGCCTTTTGTCTGTTTTCGTTTGTTTTATTTCAGAAAGATGAAAACATATCCTATCTCAAATTATGATGTTTTAGGTATCTTTGGTGTGCTTGTGTATCTTATTTCAGCTTCTCTGGCTTCATCTTCTTCGTTCTGGTTTGTGTTTCTGTTGAGGATGATTGCTGCATCCATTTCAA
>JAFYOL010000007.1 GCA_017560205.1 Erysipelotrichaceae bacterium
ATCATCAATACAGCTTTCAGAAGCCATATGAACCTGAGCATAACCATCCTGTTTCTTCAGTTCATGATTTCTAGGATATTCATAATGATCCATGATGATCTGTCTTAACACCATGGGATCGTTAAAATAACTTGACATAATTCTGCCTCCTTAAAAGAACAACCCTACACAATTTTCAACCGTAATGTTTTTGGCAGCTTCCACAAAACGATCAACTTCTTCAAACGTGTTGTAGAAATACAGTGAAGCACGGATTGTTTCAGAAGTCTTTAACACTTCTGTTAATATTTTTGCACAGTGATTGCCTGCACGTACTGCAATCCCTTGAGAATTCAGATAACTTGCAGCATCCTGGGCAAACACATCTTTAACATTGAATGTAATAATACCTGTTGATGCATCCGCATTGTAAAGAATCAGATGGTCCAATTCCTTCAGCTTTTCAACAGCATAACGTTTCAATGAGGCTTCATATTCTTCAATTGCATCCATTCCCAGTTTTTCTAGGTACTCCAGTGCAGCCTTCAAACCAAGTACTGCTTCAATAGCTGGAGTTCCAGCTTCAAACTTGGCTGGAGCATGCTTCAGAAGAATGTTTCCACAAGCATCAAAACGCGCATTGGCTCCGCCGCCAAGCATCATCGGTGTCATGGCTTCCAGTAAATCATATTTACCATAAAGCACACCGATTCCTGTTGGACCGCAGAGTTTATGACCAGAGAATGCCAGAAAATCAACATCCAGATCTTTGACATCAGTTTTAACATGAGGCGCCCACTGAGCACCATCACAAACTACAACAGCACCATATTCATGGGCTAATGCAGTAATCTCCTTAATTGGATTTTTATAGCCTAAAACGTTGGATACTGCAGCAACTGCAACAACCTTAACTGCTGAATGCATTGCAGACTGAAAGCTTTCTACTGTCAGTTCCCCTTTATCCGTTAAAGGAATATATTCAATTTTAGCACCTGTCTTTTTGGCAACAGAAAACCAAGGAAGAATGCTTGAAGCATGTTCCTCATGTGTTGTCAAAATGACATCGCCTTCTTTTAGATTGTCCATTCCATAACCAAAGGCAATCTGATTTAACGCAGCACTTGCACCAGAAGTAAACACAATTTCATTCACTTCTGCGTTCAAGAATCGAGCTACTGTCTTACGTCCTTGTTCATACTCATTGGAAATCTGAAAAGACAGATCATAGTCACCACGATGAATATTGCAGGATGTTTCTGTATAATAGCTGACAACTGCATCAATCACAGACTGAGGTTTCAGTGTTGTTGCACCATTATCCAGATAGACCAGCGGATGATTCTGCATCATCTTGCCATTGAGCATCGGAAAATCTTTACGAATTTCATTTACATCGAACATACCTGATTCACCTTCGCTTCGATTTTTTCCTTCATTTGCGCCTTCAGCAGAGCATCACTAAGCACTTCAGCAATCGGCAGCAAAGCACCAAGCGTAATCAGCTGTGTAGCCTCATTTTTAGTTAAACCACGAGACTGCAGATAATACATCTGATTTTCATCAATCTGCCCTACTGTTGTTGCATGAGATGCTTCTACATCATTCTCATCAATCAGAAGCTGCGGCAGAACAGTAGCATACTTAGGCTGATCAAAAGTCAGAGCACGTGACTTCTGATGGCTCTTTGATCCTTTTGCCCCTTTGATAATCTTTCCTGTTGCATCAAGGTGAAGTTTACCACCTTCAAGCAGAACTGCAGAATGATTCATATAAGACTTTGTTTCGAGATTTTCATGAACAATTGCAGTAACCAGCTGTTTTTCGCCTTTACTTAAAACTGCACTGTTCATATCACACTGTGCTCCTCTACCAGTCA
>JAFYOL010000065.1 GCA_017560205.1 Erysipelotrichaceae bacterium
CTGTCACGTTCTGAATCATATACAAAGACTTTTCCTTTGTATTTTTCATTGTGCAGAATGTTATAACCCTGTGACTCTACATCTTCAGGATCTACAGTATTGTGATTGTACAGAATACCTACAGTACCCCAGAAATATGGTACAGAGTAGTCGTTGTTTTTATCAAAGTTCTGATTCAGAACACCTGTATACAGATTATCCCAGTTAGTAATCAAAGACTTATCAATCGGCTGAACCAGATCTTCATCAATCAGACGTTCAATCATATAGTCTGATGGAATCAGAACATCATAACGGCTTCCACCCATGAGTTTTGTGTACATTTCTTCATTGGATGCAAACATCGAATAGTTGATTCTGACATTGTACTCTTCTTCAAATTTGGAATTGACATCTTCACCAATGTACTCCCCTGCATTGTAGACATTCAGCACATTGCAGCCATAAGTAGTCATAGGATCCAATTCTGAGCTTCCTGATGAATTTGTCAGCATGTTCAAACCAAAGCCGCACACTGCAAGTGCAGCAGCAGTCATACCCGCAATCAGTGGAACTGAAGATTTTCTTGACTTCATTTCAGCGTCTGCAGGACGCTTTTCAGCCTGTTTTTCTTTGATCATAGGCACAACATTGACCAGAATCAAAACAACTGTTACAACCAATACAATCATTGCAGACAAAGCATTGATGGATGGGTTAATACGTTTCGACTGAGCATAAACCAGTGTTGAAATGTTGTTGACACCAGGACCTGTTGTAAAGAACGAAATGACAAAATCATCAAAGGACATGGTAAAGGCAATCAATGCACCTGATACAATCCCGGGCATAATCTGAGGTACAATAACCTGAATCAGAGCCTGCCATGGTGTAGCACCCAAGTCCAAAGCTGCTTCAGCCAGATTGTTGTCAAGCTGACGAATCTTTGGCATGATCGACAGAATTACATATGGAATACAGAAAATAATATGTGCCAGAAGCAATGTCCAGAAGCCTGTTTCTACATTCAAAGATGTAAACAGAAGCATCAGACCAATTGCAGTAACGATATCTGGATTCAGCATAGGCAGATCATTGATCTGCAGCACTACATCACGCAGAATGCGTTTTGACTTGGAAAGACCAATTGCTGTGATTGTACCGATGACAGTAGAAACGATTGTCGCAATCACTGCAATAATCACTGTATAGCCAATCGCTTCCATCATTGTGCGGTCATTGAACATACGTTCATACCACTGCAAAGAGAAACCAGTGAAGTTTGTCAATGACTTGGAATCATTGAACGAAAACACAACTACGTAAAGAATTGGCAGATAGAAAAACAGAAGTACCAGCGCTAAATAGAAGCGGGAGAAGAAAGCTTTTGTCTTTTTCATTTCTGTCCCTCCACATCTTTATCAATTTTCTTTGTCAGATACATGGAAACCATAATAATGACAGCCATAATCAAAGAAATTGCAGAACCGAAGTTCCAGTCACCTGTAGATACAAAATAGTTTTCAATCAGATTCCCAATCAGGACATAGTCTCCCCCACCCAGCAGCTTTGGAATAAAGAAGCTGGATACAGTCGGCAGGAATACCAGTGTAATCCCTGATACAACACCAGGAATGGAAAGAGGCAATGTCACTCTTAAGAAACTCTGAATGCCATCCGCACCCAAATCACTGGCAGCCTGAAGCAGACTCTTGTCCATTTTAGAAAGTGATGTATAAATCTGAAGAATCATGAATGGAATAAAGTTATAGACCATCCCAATCAGAACCTTCATTTCTGCACTGATAGGTACATTCAACAAAATACCACGCCATGCATATGTTCTTACCAGCATGTTAATCCACTGAGGAAGTGTAATCAACAAAACCATCAGCCCTTTTGAACGTTCACCCAGCTGAGCCATGAAATAAGCTGCTGGATAACCCAGGGCAATACAGATCAATGTCGTTACAAATGCCAGTTTCATGGAACGCCACAAAACATTCGCAAAGACATTGTCAGAGAAAAATCTGAAAAAGTTATCAAATGTGAATTGAAGTGTTAAAACTCCATTTCCTGCTTTCGTAAATGCATACAGGAAAATCAGAAGCATTGGGACGACGATGAACACTCCAATCCAAGCGATATAAGGATACGCTAGTTTGGAAAAGCTCTTCATCCGACTACCCCCATCTTGCTCATTACATGAATGTCTTCAGGACCAAATTTCAAACCAACTTTAGCCCCTTCTTCTGCATAGTCTGTTGTATGAATCTTCAGCTCACGTCCCATTGTAGAGAAAGTAATTTCATATGTACCTTCTTTTACATTTTCAGGATCAAAATCATAATCCACATCAGTAATTTCTACTGGCGAATCATCTTCCAGATCCCATGCTGTTGCATTAGCCCATTTCTTCAGGTCAATGGACAGAGCCATGCTTTCCTGAAGTTCATCTGCAGTCTTATAGAAGTCATACGCAGTGATACCAACACCCTGCTTTTCATCTTCAAAGTAAATAGGTTTTACAACGTTGATGTTGACCGTAATGGATGTACCATCTGCAGTAGAGAATGTGACTGGATAGCGACCAGGTTCTTTCTTGACATCGTATTCAACCTTATGCAGAGAGATGAGTTCATCTTCATCTTCTGTGCTCCATGCCTGTGCATTAGCACGCGCAATAACTTCAGCATCAGAAATGTTGTCAACGTCATCCAAGTCCATTGTAAAGTCGTTGGCACTGATTTTTTCTTTTGCTTCTTCATTCAATAAGTCATGGTTCTTTAAGATATGCATCTTAACTGTCTTGGAAGTCCCCTTCACTGTTTCAACGATAATTTCATAATGAACACCCTTAAACAGAACAGACTTTACAACACCGTTAATTACACCCTGATTACGTTTTACGATATCGATATCTTCTGGACGAATCACAATATCCACTTCTTCATTCTTCTTAAAGCCCCAGTCGATGCAGTCATACTGCTTGTCATCGAATGTTACTTTATAATCTTCATTCATTACACCATCAATAATATTGGATTCTCCAATAAACTTGGCAACATATTCGTTGGCAGGTTCATTGTAGATCTCCTCAGGTGTACCAATCTGCTGGATTTCTCCATCTTTCATAACCACGATCTTATCTGACATTGTCAAAGCTTCTTCCTGGTCATGTGTTACAAAGATAAAGGTAATTCCAACTTCCTGCTGAATTCTCTTCAATTCATGCTGCATTTCTTTTCTTAACTTCAAATCAAGTGCTCCCAACGGCTCATCCAGAAGCAGCACGTTTGGTTCATTGACCAGCGCACGAGCAATCGCAATACGCTGCTGCTGACCACCAGCAAGCTGAGTAACATTACGCTTTGCATACTCTGCAAGATTAACCAGAGCCAGCATACGATTGACTTTCTGTTCAATGATGTCTGGTGACATCTTTTTGATACGCAATCCAAAGGCAACATTGTCATACACGTTCATATGTGGAAACAATGCATATTTCTGAAATACAGTATTGATTTCACGTTTGTATGCAGGAACCGGCAGAATGTTCTGACCATCAAAGATCACTTCACCTTCATCCGGATCCAAAAAACCACCCAAAATACGAAGCAGTGTTGTCTTACCACATCCAGATGGACCAAGCAGTGTCACAAATTCATTTTCATAAATATCCAGGTTGATCCCTTTCAGAATCAATGTACCGTCAAAACTGTGGACGATATTCTTAAATTGAATTA
>JAFYOL010000066.1 GCA_017560205.1 Erysipelotrichaceae bacterium
AAAAAGGATTCCAGGGTTGAGGAGATACTCTGAGAGAAAATGGAATTCATGTCGAATCATTGGCGATTGTAGAATCAATGGGGCCTGAAGGTATTAAATTCAGGGATTAAGGTTGCTTTTTCAAAAGGGTTCTTTTATAATAAACAACGTAAAAGTGATGAAAAGAAGAGTAGTAAAGTGAATTTTACAGAGAGAAGCTGGTGGGTGCAAAGCTTTATTGAAACTTTATGAACATGGTCTTGGAACTGTCTATCGGATAAGGATAGAACGTCTTTCCGCGTTAAGGATTGAAGTAATAAATAAAGGTGGTACCACGCTATGCGTCCTTGGTAGCACCTTTTCTATTTAAGGAGGAAGTTTATGGAAAACAAGGGTAAGTATTACATTACGACAGCCATTGCCTATTCATCAGGGAAACCTCATATTGGTAATGTCTATGAAATCGTTCTCGCAGATGCAATTGCACGTTATAAGAGAATGACTGGTTATGATGTTCGTTTCCAGACTGGAACAGATGAACATGGTCAGAAAATCGAAGAAAAGGCAAAAGCTGCAGGCAAGACACCTCAGCAGTTTGTCGATGATGCAACTGCAGTAATCAAGGAACAGTTTGACTTGATGAATCTGTCTTATGACAAGTTCATGCGTACAACTGACCCATATCATGAAGCTCAGGTACAGAAGATGTTCAAGAAGCTGTATGATCAGGGTGATATCTACAAGTCAGAATATGAAGGCTGGTACTGCACACCATGTGAATCATTCTATACTGAATCACAGCTGGTGGATGGCAAGTGTCCAGACTGCGGACGTCCTGTAGAAAAGGCAAAAGAAGAAGCGTACTTCTTCCGTATGAGCAACTATGCAGATCGTCTGATGAAGCACATTGAAGAAAATCCTCATTTCATTCAGCCAGAAAGTCGTAAGAATGAAATGGTCAACAACTTCATTAAACCAGGTCTGCAGGATCTGTGTGTTTCACGTACTTCATTCAAGTGGGGTATCCCAGTTGATTTCGACCCTAAACATGTTGTATATGTATGGATCGATGCCCTGACAAACTACATTACTGGTCTGGGTTATGATGTGGATGGAAATCATGATGCACTGTTCAACCATTACTGGCCTGCAGATGTCCATCTGATTGGTAAGGATATTCTGCGTTTCCACACAATTTACTGGCCAATCATGTTGATGGCACTGGATGTAGAACTGCCTAAGCAGGTCTTTGGTCATCCATGGCTGCTGGTTGGTGAAGGCAAGATGTCAAAATCAAAAGGAAATGTTATCTACACAGATGAACTGGTGAAGTATTTCGGTGTGGATGCAGTTCGTTATATCATGCTGCATGAAATGCCATTTGCACAGGATGGTACAGTTACTTATGAACTGATTATTGAACGCATCAATTCAGATCTGGCAAACATTCTGGGTAACCTGGTGAACCGTACAGTATCAATGACAAACAAGTATTTCGGTGGTGCTGTAACAAATCCTGGTGTTGCGGAAGAAGTGGATGCTGAACTGATCGCAATGGCATCGAACCTGAAGAACCGTGTTGAAAAGTGCATGAATGATCTGAAAGTTCAGGATTCACTGGATGAAATCATCGCAGTTCTCAGAAGAAGCAACAAGTACATTGATGAAACAATGCCTTGGGCACTGGCTAAGGATGAAGCGAAGAAAGATCGTCTGGCAACAGTTCTGTACAACCTGCTGGAAAGCATTCGTATCTGTGCAGTTGTGCTGAGTGCATACTTGCCTGAAACATCAGAACGCATTCTGAATCAGATTGGTACTGCAAAACGTGATATGGATTCCATCGAAACATTCGGTGCCCTGGAAACAGACATCCGAGTTGTAGAAAAACCAGAAATCCTGTTTGCACGTATCGATGATAAAGAAATGATGGCTCGTATCGAAGCTGATCATGCAAAACCAGTTGTGAAGGTATCAAAGCTGCCTGAAATCACAATTGATGATTTCGCTAAGGTAGAAATGGTTGTAGGTCAGGTTGTGGCATGTGAAAAACATCCAAAGGCTGACAAGCTTCTGGTATCTCAGATTGACATCGGTGGAGAAATCCGTCAGGTTGTCTCAGGTATCGCATCCAACTACAAGCCTGAACAGATGGTAGGCAAGAAGGTTATCGTTGTGATTAACCTGAAACCTGCAAACCTCAGAGGTGTTGAATCTCAGGGTATGATTCTGGCTGGTTCAGATGGCAAGCTGATTGAAGTTCTGGAAGTTGAAAAACTGAATCCAGGTGTATCTGTACACTAATCAAACAAAGATCGTATCTTAGGGTACGGTCTTTTTTTGGGAAAAGAGGGTATCTTGTATTTCAATGAAAATCGAATATACTATAAGTGAAGGGTTGTTTCGGCTACCCGTCATACGTTATCTCTTCTTAGAGAAACGGTGGACAGATAAAGGTCGGTTTCGCGTGTCAGGCTTTTCGACCTTTTTTCTTTTGTATCCTATAATCAAAATCAAGAGAGTGATGATATCGCATACTGCGATGATGACATCACAGATATCTGAAAGTGAAAAAGAAGACAGAAGTTCTATGGAAATTGTGATCATAGAAAGCCCTCCTTTCGTTATGTTGTATGCATAAGTCCAGACGGAAAAGCTTCAACAATCCCTTCACTTCTGTTATTCACCGAAAAATGAAAAAACCTCATTTGAAAATCATGAAAATGAGGGGTACTTGTAAATTGAGATTTATAGACTATACTATAGGTGAAGGGTTGTTTCGGCTACCCGTCATGCGTTATCTCTTATCAGAGAAACGGTGGACAGATAAAGGTC
>JAFYOL010000067.1 GCA_017560205.1 Erysipelotrichaceae bacterium
ATCATTCTGACCAGAGAAAGGCCAGCTCCATGTCAAAGAATAGTCTACATTAATAGCCTGTTTAGCATTACCAGCCAAAGCATCCAGTTTAGTAATAACAACATCATCAACTACAGATGCAAGATTTCTATGTTCTGTTGCAGGGTTTACACCATCATTGAATGTCCAAACCAGAGGATAATAAGTATTAGCAAGTTCAACATAATCATGTAATTCATAATATGTACCTGAAGTCCAATATACATCTCCTTCAATCAGAGTATAAGTTCCTGAAGATTCTGAATAATAGCCTTTCAAGTTTGTAGCTGCATTCAGCCCTGTAGCTTCAACCATCACCCCATATTTACCTGCATTAAGGTAAATATCTGTAACTGTTGTTCCAGCAGGAACCTTCGCAGTTACATCATAAGCAACTTCAGGGTCAGCTCCTTTAATCACAAATGATACACCTTCATCATTTAAAGTTCCTGGAGCAACGATATCCTCCGTATTGTCAGATGATACATTAGTTGAAGTTGCTGTAATTCTGTCAGCAGTTGCACTTCCATCATTTGGATTGTAGTCAGTACCAAAAAGATTTCCGCTTGCTAAAACTGTGATACCCCACTTAGCTACACGTGCAGAGTCTTCAGCAGAATCGCTTGTTACGTACTTAGCGAATGTTCCGCTAATTACGCTAGATGTCAGGAGAACTGCTACCAAGAGACTGGAAGCGAGTCTCATCATTTTGTTTTTCTTCATAGTAGAAAAACCTCCTTCTTTTTAATTCTCCCCTTCTTCCGGGGATTGATTTACCGGGCATTCCTTGATTGGATACCCTTCACGGAGAATGCCGCGGCATTTTTATCCTTACCCCGGAACGTGGCTTCCGAAGGAAGAAACTTAATTATTCTGCGTCTTTGCGAGCTTTTTCAGCACGGAGTGCTTCAAGTTCTGCCATCAGCGCAGCTGTGTTGTCGTCTTTCTTCTTTTCATACAGACGACGGCGGATCATGTCATAGCCTACTAACAAGACGATAGGAAGTACAACACAAACGATTAAACCTGTAGAAGACTGCATGAACATGGCAACGTTACCAAGTCCTGCAATTCTTGTTTTGTAGACACCAACTAAAGATTCTGCAGGTACAAGCAGTTTATCTTCCGTGTTGTTGTTGTCCCCTTTTGTACGGAATTCAAGTTTTCCGTTTTCGTCAACAATTTCCATAACACGGTGGGTTACGATGCTTGTTCCATTACCAGCTGGATCAAAGAAAGCGATGATATCATCTACTTTGATTGCTTCTGCATCTTCTGTATGGCAGATGATCAGGTCACCTGAGTAAATTTCAGGAACCATGGAATCTGTCAGTACAATCAGCGGCAGATAGCCTCCTACGCTAGGTACTTCATCCTTGTTGATGTAGCTCTTCGCAATGAGCGTCAAGTTGATCACAAGTACAGGTATCAGAATGATACACATTACTGTGCCAATGGCGGTTAAAATCTTGTCTTTTAAATTTGTTTTCTGTTTTGTCATCGTGATTTCTCCTTGTTTAAAATCAGGCAAAAAAGGAAAACTGAGCAGTTTTCTTGTTTTTGCCATCACAAATGGCACAAATATCCATTCTGTCAGCAAATATTATACTACCAACACTGTAAAAAAAAAAAAAATGGAATGAAATGACATTTTTTTGACCTGAAATGCACCCTATTTATCCATTTATGGTATAATATTCACATATTTGTGAAAGGGATAGATTTCATGATTCGTATTGCATGTTGTGACGATGATAAAAAGCAGCTGGAAACTGTTACATCCATGATTGTTTCATGGGATCAGAGTCCTGTTGTTTTTCATCTGGATACCTTTGATGAAGGTGATGCTCTGATCAGTGCTCACCTGAAAAATCCGTATGATATCATCTTATTGGATATTGTAATGCCTTTGCTGAATGGTCTGGATATCGCCAAGGAAATCCGCTCTCAGGATAAAAGTGTAAAGATTGTCTTTCTGACTTCTTCCCGAGAATTTGCGTTTGAATCTTATCGTGTCAAGGCAAGTGATTATTTATTGAAACCTGTGGTGATGGAAGAGTTAAGATCATGTTTGCTGGAACGCATCAATGAGATTTCCACTGTTGACCGCTTTATTACGATTACCAATGGTGGTATTCATCATCGCATTATCTTATCGGATGTGGAATATCTTGAAGCTCAGGGTAAACATGTTGAGATTTCAATGAAGAATGGGTGTAAACTGAAAGCCAATGAAGCTTTGAATACATTTGAGAAACATTTTGAGGGTGACTTTGAATTCTTCAAGTGTCATCGTTCCTTCATTATCAATCTTTCTCAAGTATCCTCTTATTCCGCAAAGGAAATCACTATGCGTTCACATTCTGTTATTCCATTGTCACGCAATCTGATCAAAGAATTTGAAGGAGCTTACTTTACAGCTCTGTTTGGCAAGGCAGGTGCATGATATGGCTGCGACTTTGCTTTATTATTTCCATGCAGCACTTCTATTGGTCACAGAAGCTTTTGTCTCCTGTTCTTTGGCACGTGTTCGTTTTGCCAAAGAGAATCTTCTTGTTGGATCAAGATTTATCCTGATCAGTGGTGTTGCTCAGCTTCTGGTGCTTTATCTGTCTGGTGAAGATATGGTCTGGAAACTTCAGCCTGTCATTGTTCAGATTCCTTTGTGTCTGTTGTTTATCTTTAAATACAAGCGTCCTATTTCGACATCTGTTGCCTGTGTTGCCAGTGCCTACATGTGCTGTCAGCCTGCCAACTGGTTTGGTTTAGTTGCCTTGACTTTATCTGAATCTATTCTTGTGTATCTGATTGTGGAAATCGTGACACTTTTAGGATTCAGTTGTTTATTGGTGTTCATGTTTGCACCGGTTTTATCTAAAATCTTTGATAAGACTGATTTTTCAACCATTGTCTTTGCTGTGATTCCTATCATCTATTACATCTTTGACTACATGGTTTCTCCTCAGGTGGATGCAATTCCTGCTTATGGACGCGCAATCTTTGAATTCATGCCGTTTTTCATCTGTGTGATTTATCTGGTCTTAAGTTCCATCTACTACACTGAATACGAAAAGAATGTTCATGCGGCAATGAAAGAGCAGATCATCACAATTGCCTCTGAGCAGCAGGAAAAAGAAATTGAACTGTTGAAGGACAAGAATCATGAAATGCAGGTGCTTCGTCATGATCTGCGTTTCTTTCTGAACAATCTTGCCCATCGCATTCAAAACGATGATAAAGAGACTGCATTAAAGATGATTTCTGAATATGCTGAACTTGTAGAATCAACCTATATCAATCGTTACTGCATTAACGATACCATCAACTATATTCTTTCTTCATCAGCTCATAAATGTGAACTTCACCACATCAAGTTTGAAACTGAAATTGAATTGTCTCAGTTCAATCATGATGAACTGCAGTTTTCATGTATTTTATCCAATGCATTGGACAATGCATTGAATGCAGTAAAAGATGCTGCAGATGATCAGAGAATCATTAAAGTGATGATCAAAGACATCAACGACAAGACTCTTCTGTCTGTCTCTAATCCTTATTCTAAGAAACCTGTCTTTGTGGATGGCATGCCTGTTACTGATCGTACAGGTCATGGCTATGGTACACAGAGTATTGTGCTTATGACAGAAAGAATGAATGGGAATTATCAGTTTTTAGACCAGGATGGCTGGTTTATTCTGAGAATCGTGATTTAAATGAAGCTCACATCCTAATGGATGTGAGCTTTTTCATTTTAGTCAACCTGTGTGACCACAACATCAATCTTGATATCTGTCTGAAGATTGTACTGCGACCCTTCCTTTAATGACATGCCCTGAATCTCAGTCACACCAGGATTCAGGTTCGCCAACAAAGTATCTGCCTTGTCATTGCCTTCATAGTCCCAATGCCATGTGATCACATAAGTACCAAACCCTGCTTCAGATGCCAGATTTGTCCCTGCGTCATAACGTGCTGTAAGACCATTTAAACGCGCTACAAGCTGACTCATGCTCAGATTGTGATCACTCTCTGCCACTTTGCCATTGCGTTCCAGATCGAATTTCACAGGGAAATAACGATCGGCATTGAATGTATCATTGGTGATATCTGCAGTTGTCACATCTGGAAGTCCCATCCCATTCAGGTAGACATCTCCTTTGGTTGTGGATGCATGCACACTGACTTCTACATCCACCTCAGGTCTTCCTTCTACTTTAAAGGTCAGTCCTTCTGTATTTCTTGTCCCTGGTGCTACAACACTTTCAGTGCTTTCTACACTTAATCCTGTGTTGTTTTCACCATCAGATACACCGGCTCCTGGTGTACCTCCGTCATTGCCGGAAAGATAAGTCTTGTCAAAGAGCTTTCCTTCTGTTGTCACGACGACACCCCACTTGGCAACTCTTGCACTGTCTTGTGCAGATCCTTGTGTTGTGTACTTGGCGAATGTAGTGGTTGTGAAGCTGGTTGTGATGAGTGCTGCAAGCAGCATGGCTGATGCACATCGCATCATTGTGTTAGTTTTCATAGGCGTTTTGCCCTCCCTTCACTTACGTTATTCACCAAAAATCGCAAAATCCTTAAAAATAATCAAAAAAAAGTGAAAATCTTTTGATTTTCACTCGTTTAATCTTTTAAACACCCTACAGGAACTACATATACTCCATCTTCTCTCACATACGCATAATTTCCCGTTCCCGTTAAAACCATCAGAAATGATGGTTCTTTCATTTTATCGGTATCAATTTTACTCTTTAATTTTTTTAGCGCCGTTGCCCCATCTTCGATTAATTTATCGCCACCCAATTTGATCTCAACAAGCCCATAAGAACCATTCCTCAAATGTATTACAGCATCACACTCCAGACCTTTACTATCTCTGTAATGATATACATCTCCATTAAGCGCCCCTGCATAAACCCTTAAATCTCTTATACACAAACTTTCAAAAAACAGTCCAAATGTGTTTAAATCATTTATTAAGTCTTCAGGCCCTAAACCTAATGCTGCCGTTCCTATCGATGGATCAATAAAATATCGAGTATCAGACGTCCTAATTGCTATCTTTGATCTTAAATTAGGGTTCCAAGCGGGAGCTTCCTCTATAACAAATATCTTTTTCAGTGCGTTAACATCGCAAGAACAGTATCACTATCCAGCGTGGCAGAGTCATTTTCAATCATATCTTTCTTTATGGTTTCATTCGAAACCTGTTGCCCTACATTTCTTGCATATGAGCGCATTAAATGTTTAACCCGCTCAGGATCACGTTTCACATTATCAACTTTTGAAATATCTGCATTTACAATTGCATCATAATAATCATACGCTTGCTCCAATGCTATATCATCTTCCATAAATGTCGCACGAGGCCATCCACCTCTACAAACTAAGAAAGCTAATCTATTTAAGTCCAGACTATTTATAGCAGCAATATTTTCAGGAGATCTAAATAATTCATTCAAACTAACCATTCCATTAGATTCACCGGATTCATATAAGCTCATAGGTCGCATTAAAACCCAGGCAAATCTCCCGGTTCCTGTATGAATTATATTTTTTGTATCTGCCGGCACAGAAGAACCCGTTAATATGAACTGACCTTCATCTTTTCTATGATCAACTTCAAAACGAACCGCGTCCCATAGTTTTGGAGCAATTTGCCATTCATCAATCAGTCGAGGTGTTTCCCCTTGCAACAACAAACTTGGCTTCAATTCTGACAACAACAAATTTTGAGTAACATCTTCTGGTTTCGCCATATACAAGACACTATTAGCCTGCTGTTCAGCAGAAGTTGTCTTGCCACACCATTTAGGACCCTCTATCAAAACTGCACCTTTACCTTTTAGTTTTCTTTCAATCACTTTATCAGTAATACACCCGTTCGGTTATTTGTTCTGTATTCGTTCGGTTATTTATGCCATATTTGTTCGGTTATTTACACTTTATTTGTTCATGCATTTATTCGATAATAACATGGGTATAAAACCCAGAAAAAAATTGCATCAAGAATAGATGATTTTCCACATTTGTTATTTGAGTAAAGAGCTCCGTTTATTCACTGAAACAAATATTTGCGTTTTGCCCTCCCTTCACTTACGTTATTCACCAAAAATCGCAAAATCCTTAAAAATAATCAAAAAAAGTGAAAATCTTTTGATTTTCACTTTATTTCATCAGATACACTCGTGTTTCGTATGGTTTTAACTGTGTTGTATCTGTATCTTTGTAGTTGTTTAAAATCAGTTCAGCCTGACTCAAATCAAATCCAGATGGTACTTTCCAGTTCTCATTCTTATCACTGAAGGAACAAACCACCAGTATTCTTTGTTTATCATCTGTCATTGAATAAGTAAACAGCTTGGAAGAATACTTGTTGTATTCCTGATAAATACCATCACGTACACAGCTCAGCTGTTTACGCAGCTGAATTGCCTTGCGATAAAAGTTCAGTACTGAATCTTCTTCTTTTTCCTGTCTTGCAACATTGACTTCCTTATAGTTTTCATTCACATGGAACCATGGTTCAGCAGTTGTGAATCCTGCATGTTTTTCATCACTCCACTGAACAGGAGTACGTGCAGAATCACGTGAACCAAACCATAAACGCTGAAGTCTCTTTTCATCTGATTTGTTTGTGGCAACATGTTCATACTGCCATATGGTCTGTACATCTTCATACAATGATGGATCTTTTGGATACCAGTTGGTCATTCCGATTTCCTGTCCCTGATACACAAATGGCGTTCCCTTTAAAAACAGATACGATACTGCCAGCATCTTTGCACTTTCTGCACGATAAGCGTCACTTCCATAACGTGAGACAATTCTAGGATGATCATGATTTTCAATATAAAGCATGTTCCAGGCTTTTCCTTCAAGTCCTGTCTGCCATAATGTATAAGCTCTTTTCAGTTTACGAAGTGAAAATGGCAGATGACTGTAATCACTGAAGAAGCAGTCTGCTTCCTGTGAGGCAAACTGAATCATCATATCCAATACTGGTTCATTGGACTCATCAATGTACTGAAGTGCTTTCTTTGGAGTGACCATTGGTGCTTCTGCCAGTGTCATGCAGTCATACTTGGAGAAAACATCACGTTTGAATTCTTCCAGATATTCATGAAGATGAGGACCATGATTGAAATAATTGAACCCTTTGGATGCAGGCATAATGTAGTCATCAGGAAGACCTTCTTTTTTGGAAATAAAGGTAATGACATCTTCTCTGAATCCATCTACGCCTTTATCCAGCCAGAACTTCAGCACTTTCTTGACTTCTTCACGCACCAATGGATTATCCATGTTCAAATCAGCCTGTTCAATCGCAAACAGGTGCATATAATATTCTTTTCTTACATCATCCCACTGCCATGCTTTTCCTTCAAACAGACTGTCCCAGTTGTTTGGCAGCTTGCCATTTGGTTTAGCAGGCCTCCAGATGTAATAATCTGTGTAGGGTTCAATTCTCTGGCGACTCTTTTTAAACCATTCATGTTCAGTGCTTGTGTGGTTGACCACCAGATCCATAATGACTTTCATACCGCGTTTGTGTGCACCATCCAGCACTTTTTCAAATGCTTCCATGCCGCCAAACTCTTCAGCAATATCCAGATAATCTGAAATGTCATAGCCGCAATCCACACCAGGAGATGGATATAATGGTGAAAACCAGATTCCATCACATCCTAATGACTGAATGTAATCCAGTTTCTCATACACACCATACAGATCCCCCATGCCATCACCATTACCATCTTTAAATGATCTTGGCCAGATCTGATAAAATACCATATCTTTATACCAATACTTGTTGTTCATCGCCTTACCTCAAACTTTCATGATTTCCTAACACAATCAGATTTTCGATTTCTTCTCATGTCTTTAAAAATCTCATTTTATGTTATCTCTATTATAAAAGAAAAACGCACAAATGTGCGTTTTCAATTCTATCTATTTAATTTCATCCATCAGTTTCTCAACTGTTTCATAGGGTAGTTCCATACCCTTGGATACCATTTCAATCGAAGCACCCAGCATCAACAAGCTTTTGGCACTCTCAAGTTTCTGGCGTTTTTTCCCGATTTTAATTCCGTCCTTACGGCCAATTTTTATTCCATCTTTTCTTCCGATTTCTTTTCCATATTACAAAACACCTTCATGAACATCCGACATAAACTTCAATCCTTTCTCCGCTTAATGTTTGAGCTCACAAACAAGTTTCTCAACTGTTTCATAGGGTAGTTCCATACCCTTGGATACCATTTCAATCGAAGCACCCAGCATCAACAAGCTTTTGGCACTCTCAAGTTTCTGGCGTTTTTTCCCGATTTTAATTCCGTCTTTGCGACCGATTTTAATTCCGTCCTTACGGCCAATTTTTATTCCATCTTTTCTTCCGATTTCTATTCCATCTTTTCTTCCGATTTCTATTCCATCTTTTCTTCCGATTTCTTTGCCATATTCCAAAACACCTTCATGAGCATTACACATATGATTCAGATCCTCCTTCTCTGCTTCTGATAAAAGTATACCATATTCTTCTTTAAGTATAAAGGTGCGCTCTTCTTGTGTTATTTTTGAGCCGAAGAGTACACTTAACATCATTAACGCACTTTTGTCTGATGTATCAATTTTATCGTGTAGACACATCACAAAAATTCTTTCTGTATTCAATAGTTCTGGAAACTGGTGAATGTATTCCGATTTTGAATCCAGACACAAATCATAAGTTTGTCCTCTGCACTTCTTTGGGGCATTAAACACAATCCAGATACTGACGCATTTCTTCAAGTCACTGTAATCCTTCTTGAAACTTCCATTTTTCTCGTTTCTTTGCCACACAACCATTCTGGATCGGGTATGAATGCAGCGTTTGAAAAAAGATTCCATTTTCGATACTTTCCCCTGTGGTTCAAGGTCTACAAAAATTCCCTCCCCTGATTTGATGTGATACTGCAGATCATAGAAGATTTTCGAATTTGATTTTGTGATATCTTCTACATTAAGTACATTCATTCGATCATTTAAGTTGTCCATATTCAAGATTTCAATGATTTCATCGCTGCTAAGCATCTTGAATTTATCCAATGTATCTTGAAGAATCTTGGCTGTAATAGCTTTAAAACGAAGCACTTTCTTACAATAAGCGTCAAATTGATTATATGTATGTTTTCTTGACATAAAATCCTCCTTCACTTACGTTATTCACCAAAAAATGGAAAATCCTCATAAATCACACAAAAAAAGATGGATACATCTGTATCCATCTGTATCCATCTTTAGTTTTATTTCAGTTCTGGCCAGTAGTCCTTGTTTGCTTCCATCATTTCATCCAGAATTTCTTTTGCAACCTGGATAGATGGTACTGTCTTGTTCAGAGCGAAAGCATGAAGAACTTTTTCATAAGAACCTTCAATAGCCCCTTCAACCAGCAGCTGTTCGCATGCATTCTGCTGTTCAATCATACCCTTGTAGAATGTCTTGATTGGACCGAAGTTGTCCTGTACAGGACCGTTAACGCCTACAACTGCAGGCAGTTCGATCATGACATCATCTGGCAGGTTAGGAACCTTGCCGTTGTTAGGTTCGATAACGATGAACTTGCGGTCGCACTTGCCGAGCAGCGCAACAGCCAGATCAGCGATGAAGTTGCCGTGTGCACCAGCGTAGAATACTTTCTTATCGATTTCTCCTGTTGCCAGATAACGATCAACACCTTCAAACAGTGTCTTTTCACGAGTATCCATAACTTCGTTTGCACGAGTGTAATTTGGATCTGAGTGTTCTACATTTTCTTTTGGGAACATGTAGTAAGTCATGTATGTATTTGGTACATATTCACTGTTCATTTCCATCAGCTTGCATACATTTGTCCAAACCTTGATCCAAGACTGGTTGGCATGACGGTCACCTGTACCCATGTGCTTCTTGATAGCTTCAATGTGCATCTTTGGCAGCATGATACCTGTTTCCTTGCAGTATTCGCGGATTTCCTTCACGATGTCACGTCCCTGGTATTCCATTCTTGTGAACCATCCGAAGTGATTCAGACCGAAGTAATCTACATCAATGCTTTCATAGTCTTCGATACCTACGCACTTACCGATCATTTCCAGAATTGCGATTGGCATATCACAGATGTTGATGATACGTGCATTTGGTCTGAGCTTATGGCAAGCGATAGCTACGATTGCAGCTGGGTTGGAGTAGTTCAGAATCCAGTGGTCTTTTGCAGCATACTTTTCCACGTCATCAATCACTTCGATCATTGGGAAAATAGTTCTCAGACCGTAAGCCATTCCACCTGGACCGCATGTTTCCTGTCCCACAACACCATGTCTCAATGAGATTTTTTCATCCTGTTCACGCATTGCATATTTACCAACGCGCATCTGGGCAAAGATGAACTTCGCATCTTTGTATGCAGTTTCCTTATCTGTTGTCACTGTCAGTTTGATTGGAGACTTCATGTCTTTCAGAATCCAGTCAACGACAACGCCAACCTTGCTCTGACGTTCTTCATCATTGTCAAACAGTCTGACTTCAGTAACTCCGAGTTCCTTCTGTCTCAGAGCGATGGATGTAACGATACCTGGAGTGAATGTACTTCCTCCACCTACGATTGTAATAATCATCTTTTTGTCCTCCCTAAGAATCATGGTGATTCC
>JAFYOL010000068.1 GCA_017560205.1 Erysipelotrichaceae bacterium
CACAAAAGAAAAAACTGTCCGAAGACAGTTAATGTGTTTCATTGTACCAAAGAGGCTTGTCTGTCTCCATGGCTTGTTGTACAGTCTGATGTTTAAAACCATATAATCTCTGGAATAAATCTTTCTGATTCACACGAACCATCAGATTTCCTTTATGTTTCACTTCAGCTTTTGTGAACAGTTTTTCCAGCTGTTCTGCTTCACTGACTTCCACAACCACTTCAAAACGCAGTTGCAGACAATGATTCAGAATCTTCATCAGTGAACGACTGTCCAGATAAACGATTTCCTGCAAAGTCAAAACACCATCAATCAGATACAGCACTGCATAACCTGCAATTTCACCCTGACTGTCATAACATGCCAGAATCTTGCCGCCCTGCGCTTCCACTTCATAGGACAAATCACGGAAATAGGCTTCATCACGCACCATCATGCCATCAAACTTGGCCGTAAACTGTGAATACACTCTCACCAGATGTTTATAGTCAAGACGATAAGTAATGCCATGATCTGCCATCTGAGGCACATCAGCACGCTTGATTAAAAGCTGTTTTCTGCGATACACCACATCAAATCCAAACTCTTTATAAAGTTCAGGATCATACGCCTGAATCACAGTCACCAGTTCCTGATGAGAACACTCATCCAGCACCACATCCATCAGATAATGGAAATGACCCTTATGACGATGATCAGGATGAGTCACAACACCTACAATCATCGATGCCTGAATCATACGACCATGAAGCATCATCCAGTGAGGGGTCTTGATCAAACAAGAGACAACCTGATTGTTTTCTTTGATGACATATGCATACTCATCTTTGTAGTAACGCTCAAAAAAGAACTTGGTATAGCCTCCATCATCAAAAGAGAACGCTTCTTTCCATAACGCAAGAATCTGCTGCTTATCTTTTGGTTCTGCCTTGGTTACCATCTTATTCACCTACCCTGCACAAACGATATTTTTCAATCATAAAACTTGGATTATAGGCTTTTTTAGCCTGTCGTAGATTTTCTATGCCCATGTCATCTTCACGATTGACATATTCATACTCACTATATTCATGAATCAGAAACTCTCTCATGATGGCCTGATACAATCCACGAATGGACTCATCCGCCTTCTCAATGTTTTCCTGACACATTCTTTCAGTCAGTACAGATCCAATCGCAAAAGCCTTGATCTGACCATCAATACGAATCACACCGCCCTTTGCAGGAAGCAGATGAAACGCTTTTAATACATTGCGTGTCCCATTTAAATCATGCATCAGACGAACATCATCCTCATCTGACCACAGTTCCAGCAATGAGATGCATTCCTGTGCATTCTGCTGCGTCATGGATTCATATACCCAACGCCCTTCATACTCCTTATAAAAGGCATTCAAATGATTTCTTTTCTTCTGAAGCTTCTTGCCTGAAAAAGACATCAAAGACTTCACTTCATACACATAATCATCTGCAGCACACTCATGACATCCACAATATTCCGGATAAATCTCAAGGACTCTATCCATCATTTCTTTTGTAAAACAGCTCAGTACGAAAGGACATCCATATCGATCAAAAATACTTTTTCCTTTGCGTAAAGCCTGTTCAAAATACTCTTCTTCACACAGCGGCATATACAGAAACATCTGCCCCTGATGAATCCCTAAAAGAAGCATATAATCTTCTTTCTTATATTGAAACAAAGGATACCACTCAATCCAGTGAATCATATTCACCAGATTATGATTGGACTCCTCATATTTACTCTTTTCAAGATACTTCTGAATCTCAGGAAGATCATCAATCGTCACCGGCTTAAAATCAGCCTCTAAATCCATCGTATTCATGATGCACTTCCTTCTCTGTATATTCAGCTTCAATAATATCTGC
>JAFYOL010000069.1 GCA_017560205.1 Erysipelotrichaceae bacterium
TAAGATACAACTCTTTCCTGTCATCTACTCGCCTCATTTACTTGTCATGTTCAGCAGTTATTTGGGCTTCATCTTGTTGTGTAGACTTACCCACATGACCGGCCTCGCTTGAGGTTCGTGTTCCTCGAGCCGACAGTTTGCCTCTTCCTTCCTTCAGATTCCACCTCACGATGGACACCCTTGGATTTGGCTAGACCTTAGGGACTGCCTCCCTTGGTCAGTGGCACCTTTCAGCCACCTAGATTTGTACCATGCTCGGCACACAAGTAAAACGGCAACTCTTTAGAATTGCCGTTTTTAATTCAATATTTAAAGTAAGATTATTTTGCCTTCTTGAAATAGCTGACACCAGCTTCAAACAGTTTCTGGTCCATTTCTCCGTAAATGTTTTTATTACGGTTTTCACCTTGGCGTTCACTGTGAGCCATCTTACCAAGTACACGTCCATCTTTTGAAATAATACCTTCAATAGCACACAGAGATCCATTTGGATTGTATGGTGATACCATTGTTGGCTGACCGTTTTCATCAACGTACTGAGTGAATACCTGACCATTGTCAAACAGTTCTTGAAGTACCTTTGCAGGAGCTACGAAACGTCCTTCACCATGAGAAATAGGGACTCGATGAATATCACTAACATTGACATTAGCCAACCATGGAGACTTCACAGATGCAATGCGTGTTTCAACCATCTGAGACAAGTGACGTCCAATTGTATTGAATGTCAAAGTTGCATCTTCTGCATCCATTTCTTTGATGCATCCATCAGGCAGCAGTCCCAGTTTAATGAGAGCCTGGAATCCGTTACAGATACCAATCATCAGACCATCACGGTTCTCCAGCAGGTCTGTAATTGCTTCTTTGATTGCTGGGTTTCTCAGTACTGTTGCGATGAACTTACCAGAACCTTCTGGTTCATCCCCTGCACTGAATCCACCTGGAATCATGACAATCTGTGCTTTACGAATTGCTGCTTCAAGCTGCTTCATGGATTCTTTCAGCATTGCTTCTGTCTTATTTCTAATCAATATGAGTTCAACTTCAGCACCTGCTTTTTCAAATGCACGTTTTGAATCATATTCACAGTTCGTTCCTGGGAAAACAGGAATTGCAACATGAACTGTTTCATAAGTTTCTTTCGCAACCAGCGATGAACGTTCATAGCAGTCTTTAACGATGACTTCAGTTGTTGTGGCCTGCTGTTTTGTAGGATATACGCTATCCAGCACACCTTCATACCAGCCATACGCTTCATCCAGATTTACTGTTTCATTCTGATAAGAAACTGCACCTGAATTGTTTGTATGACCAATGATACGTGTATGTTCCCATGTCACAACATCATCGTTTTCAACTTCCAGAACCAGATGACCATAGTTCTTATGAATCAGTGTCGACAGCTCTGCATTCAGTTCAACGCCAATCGCATTACCAAATGCCATCTTATAAACTGCTTCTAAAACACCACCATCTTTTACAGTATAAGCGCTGTAAACTTTACCTTCCTTCATCAGGTTCGTTACTGCATCATACTGTGCTTTCAGTACATCGAAATCATAAACATGGAAGTTATCCTTAGGAAGCATGATTTCAACCAGTGTATGACCTGCTTCTTTCAATTCAGGTGTCATGACTTCACTTGCTTCTGCCTTTGTGATCGCAAATGAAATCAAAGTTGGTGGAACATTCAAATCTTCAAATGAACCTGACATTGAGTCCTTACCACCAATCGAAGGCAGTTTCAGCTCAGACTGAACACGATATGCACCTAAGAGTGCTGCAAATGGTTTACCCCACTTACTAGGCTTATCCAGAAGCTTTTCAAAGTATTCCTGGAATGAGAAACGGATTGTATGATAGTCACCGCCCATTGCCACAATCTTGGCAACAGACTCAATGATTGCATTCATACTGCCATGGTATGGAGACCACTTTGAAATGACTGGATTATAACCATAACTCATCATTGAACAAGTTGTTGTTTCTTTGCCCAATACAGGAATCAAAGCTGCCATACCTTCAGTTTCAGTACGCAGTGTCTTACCACCAAATGGAGACAGGACTGTGTTATTACCAATAGAAGAGTCAAAACGTTCTACCAGACCCTTCTGACCACAGACAGAAAGACGAGTCAGTACTTCTTTTGAAGTTTCTGTTAAAGAAGTCACTTTTTCTGTATCAAATGGTGTCTTTTCAAAATCAGGCAATGTGATCTGAACATTCTGGTAACGTGAAGCACCATTCTTATCCAGGAATGCACGGTCAATATCAACGACGGTCTGACCCAGATAATGCATAGTCAGACGGTTGTTGTCAGTCACTTCTGCAACACGTACAACTTCCAGGTTTTCATCTGCACAAGCCTGCATGATGAATGCTTCATCTTTTGGTTCAATAACGATAGCCATACGTTCCTGTGATTCAGAAATAGCCAGTTCTGTACCTGTCAGACCTTCATATTTCTTTAAAACTGCATTCAGGTTAATGTTCAGTCCTGGAGCCAGTTCACCGACTGCGACACAAACACCACCTGCACCAAAGTCATTGCATCGTACAATTTTTTCAGATACTAGAGGATTTCTGAACAAACGCTGAATCTTGCGTTCTTCAACAGGGTTACCCTTCTGCACTTCAGCACCAGCTGTTGTCGTTGTTTCCAGTTCGTGGGATTTACTTGAACCCGTCGCACCACCAACACCATCACGTCCTGTTCTTCCACCAATCAGAAGCACAACATGCCCTGCCAATGGTTCCAGACGTTTTACCTGTGCTTTTGGAGCTGCTGCAACAACTGCACCAACTTCCATACGCTT
Organism: Erysipelotrichaceae bacterium; assembly: GCA_017560205.1. Classification (GTDB taxonomy): domain Bacteria; phylum Bacillota_I; class Bacilli_A; order Erysipelotrichales; family Erysipelotrichaceae; genus RGIG1896. The sequence continues at coordinate 2,817 of JAFYOL010000069.1, forward strand.
TGCTACATAGCCTTCATCATAGATTTCATGGACATATCCAGTTGTCAGACCAATCTGGTTACCATAGCTTGAGAAGCCATGAGCCGCTTCCTGACAGATTTTACGCTGCGGAAGCTTACCCTTTAATGTTTCATCCAAGGATTTGCGTGGGTCACCAGATCCAGTAATACGCATAGACTGGTAAACATACGCACGTCCACTCAATGGGTCACGAATTGCCCCACCAAGGCAAGTTGCTGCACCACCAAATGGTTCAATTTCTGTTGGATGGTTATGAGTTTCATTTTTAAACATCAACAGCCAGTCTTCTTCACCTTCTGTTGTGTTGATTTTAATTTCAATGGAACATGCATTGATTTCTTCAGAAACTTCCAGATCATTCAAATAACCTGTCTTACGCAGTTCTTTCATTGAAATTGTAGCCAGATCCATCAAAGTCAATGGACGCTTTGTATCAATTCCATAAACTAAGTGACGACTTGTCTTGTAGTTTTCAATGTCCTTTTCCAGGATTTCTTTAAATGCACCAGATTCAATATCCAGATCTGTGATAATTGTCGCAAATGTTGTATGACGGCAATGATCTGACCAATATGTATCCAATACTTTGATTTCTGTTTCAGTTGGATCACGATGTTCTTCATCTCTGAAGTAATCCTGAGTCACTTTCAGATCATCATAGTTCATGGCCATGCCATTTTCTTTTAAGAAAGCACGCAGCTGTTCTTCACTATAATGAATGAATCCTTCCATCACTGGAA